>JBGTDZ010000094.1:0-3821 GCA_041748055.1 Aquaticitalea sp. | reverse complement strand
ATGCTACAGAATGCACGATGGAGCTTTGAGACAGAGTGGCGATTGGGCTATCATGATAAGCACGGTTACGAATCCGAAACGCATTTGGGCCGGTATATAGGAAAAAACCAATGGTTGATGCCCTTTGTAGGTTTTGATTGGCGCTACCGAAAAATGCACGGCGAAATTGAAAAAAATCTATTCGGACAATCCAATACCAAAGACCAACGGGCTGTGATGAGTTTAGGAGTGGAATATACCTTGCCTATGCTCGTCATGTTACAGGGAGAAGTATTCACGGATGGCAATGTCAGGTTTCAACTCATGCGTGAGGACATTCCAATTTCGCCGAGATTGCGATGGGCTTTTATGGTCAATACAGACATGGAATATATGACAGGATTAAAATATATCGTCACGAGAAATATTGGAATTTCAACACATTACGACAGCGATATGGGAGTCGGTTTTGGTGCCACCTTGAATTATTGATTGCAAATACCGATACCAATAAATTACGAAACAAACAAGGGCCTACCGCTCATGAGTTCGTTGACTTTATGGCCAATCTGTTCCAATTTAGCTTCATCGGTGTAGTTCATTAGGACCTCATCGATAAGTCCTACAACGGTTTCCATATCACTCTCTTTTAAACCTCTTGTGGTAACGGCAGGTGTACCCACACGAATTCCGGAAGTTACAAAAGGAGATTTGTCATCAAAAGGCACCATGTTTTTATTCACAGTGATTTCGGCTTTTACAAGGGCTTGCTCGGCATCTTTGCCTGTAATGTTTTTGTTTCTCAAATCAATCAGCATCATATGGTTATCGGTACCATCCGAAATAAGGTGGTAACCTCTGCTAACAAATGCTTTGGCCATGGCAGCAGCATTGTGTTTTACTTGAAGCATATAGTGCATGAATTCGTCGGTCAATGCTTCACCAAAAGCGATGGCTTTTGCAGCGATGATATGTTCCAAAGGTCCTCCTTGGTTTCCTGGAAATACGCCTGAATCCAACAACGAAGACATCATGCGCAAATCTCCTTTGGGTGTTTTGAGTCCGTAAGGGTTTTCAAAATTCGTTCCCATCAGTATCATCCCTCCTCTTGGGCCACGCAATGTTTTATGGGTAGTGGTGGTCACAATATGGCAATGTGGAATTGGGTCATTCAAAATACCTTTCGCAATTAATCCAGCAGGATGTGAAATATCGGCCATTAATATTGCGCCAACACTATCAGCAACCTCCCTAAAAGCTTTAAAATCCATATCGCGTGAATAGGCAGAAGCGCCAGCGATGATAAGTTTTGGTTTTTCTTTTTTGGCAGTGCTTTCCAAATGGTTGTAATCAATAAGTCCGGTAACTTTATCCACACCATAAAAGGAAGGGCTATACAATTTACCAGAAAAATTCACTGGAGACCCATGCGTCAAATGACCTCCATGCGACAAATCAAACCCGAGAATCTTATCACCTGGTTTTAGACACATTGAATACACAGCAGTGTTTGCCTGACTCCCAGAATGTGGCTGCACATTGGCGTATGCTGCACCAAACAAAGTCTTTGCCCTGTCAATGGCTATCTGTTCCACTTCATCAACCACCTCGCAACCGCCATAATAACGTTTTCCGGGATAGCCTTCGGCATATTTGTTGGTCAAAACAGAACCTGCGGCCTCCATCACTTGATCGCTAACAAAATTCTCAGAGGCAATCAGCTCCAATCCATTTAATTGACGTTCTTTTTCTGCTTCAATAAGTTCAAAAATCTGTTGATCGCGTTGCATATATCGGTGTTGAATTTAAATTTTTTCAAAAATAATAAATCCATTATTGAAATTCATTAAAATTAGAATTTTTAGTTTCGGATTAAGATAATTGCCAATCAGTTAAAAGGACCGTAATTTTAATTTATTTTTTAGACTTTAATTAAAAATATTATGTAGGTTTGAATATCAATTAATAACCATTCAATAACTAGAATTATGCCTTTATCAGCCAATAATCCCGACAGAACATCGTGGTTGCACGTTGGAAAAAATTCAGATTTTCCTATTCAGAATATTCCCTTTGGTGTGTTTCTGACGCGCAATGACATTATAACCATTGGAACACGAATAGGTGATACGGCGATTGATCTTGGTGCGTTGCATCAATTGGGCTATTTTGAAGGTATTCCTTTAACCGATGATATTTTTCTCCAAGATACCTTGAATGATTTTATTGCTGATGGAAGAAAAACATGGCGAGCAGTGAGAAACCGCATTGCTGAAATATTTGATAGTAACAATACCACCTTAAAAAATAATATCAAACATAAGGAAACCATTTGTTTTCGTTTGGATGAAATCGAAATGCAATTGCCTGTGCAGATTGGCGACTATACCGATTTTTACTCAAGTTTGGAGCATGCCACAAATGTAGGCACCATGTTCCGAGGCAAGGAAAATGCATTGATGCCCAATTGGTTACATATTCCAGTTGGATATCATGGTAGGAGTTCCTCGATTATTCCGTCTGGAATCCCTGTGCATCGTCCACAAGGGCAAACTTTTCCAGATGGTGCTGAAGCGCCAGTGTTTGGACCCTCAAAACTGATTGATTTTGAACTGGAAATGGCATTTATCACAACCGACGCCAACGATTTAGGTGAACCGATACCTGTAAATGAAGCAGAAGAATATATTTTCGGACTCGTATTATTCAACGATTGGTCGGCTCGCGATATCCAGAAATGGGAATATGTGCCTCTAGGACCTTTTTTAGCTAAAAACTTCGCATCATCCATGTCGCCATGGATTGTAACTTTGGATGCTTTGGTACCCTTTAAGGTAGAATCCCCTAAGCCTATCAAACCCTTATTGCCTTATCTAAAATCCAAAGGCAAGAAAAGCTATGACATCAATTTGGAAGTAGCGATCAGACCAAAAAATGCCAAAGAAACAATCGTTTGCAAATCCAATTTTAAATATATGTACTGGAACATGTCCCAACAATTGGCGCACCATACGGTCAATGGATGCCCTGTAAATTCTGGAGATATGATGGGTAGCGGAACTATCTCCGGACCAACAGTGGATTCTTATGGTTCTATGTTGGAACTCACTTGGAGAGGGGAAAGGCCGCTTAAGATGAAAGATGGTACTGAACGTAAATTTATCAATGATTATGATACCGTCATCATGCGTGGTCATTGCGAAAAAGATGGTACTCGTATCGGATTTGGAGAAGTTTCAACGCAATTATTGCCTATATACAATCAAAAGAAAAAAAAATAGTAGATTATAGAATCGATTGTGATTATGCAATGAAATTGTGATTATGCAATGAAATTGCAGTTAGAACGAATCAATCTTTTCGTCTGATGAATTGCGCGAAAATCAATTGTTTGAGGAAAAACAAATCTTAGATGGATGGAAATAAGAAATGGACGCAGTCGGCAATATAGTAAAAGACAGTTTGGAAATAATATTTAAAATTGATAACATCTACCTGAGAGCAAGATATACTGAATTTATCCCATTAATATCCGCAAATATCAAGGCGGATAGTACATTATGATTTAACGCAACATCCCATTTTAAACGTCTTTCCTATTGAAAGTCAGCTACTTTTTTGAAAATCAATTTGCAATAATAAGGGGTGATAAAAGAGCCTTGGAAAAAGAATTTGCTTTTAAATAACTCACAGGCATTTTTCGCTACACATTTGGAATAATAATTGTTTTGGGAGAAATGTTAAAATCCAAATATAGAGATGAATTGATCCATTCAGAATAAAAGGGTTTGCAATTTTTAAATTTTTACATTTTTAGAAAGGCTTTCGCTTGATCTTGAAGA
>JBGTDZ010000093.1:0-1879 GCA_041748055.1 Aquaticitalea sp. | reverse complement strand
TAGTTGGAGTTCATGTCTTGCCAAATTCCACCATCTTCATCTTCATACATATATTGGATATCGGAAGAATCAATCAAGATCTGTCCTTCAGGATTCAAAAGTGATTTTAGATGTTTTAAATGTATTGAAACTTTCGACAATTCCTGAAATATTCCCGTGCCGTTCATCAACAGTACGATGGTGTCGAATTTTGATTTTTCCTCTAATAAGTTTTTCAATGCAACATTCTTTACACCACGTGTTTTTGCCACTTCAACAGCACCTTCAGACATGTCAATTGCTTTTACATCGAAACCTTTTTCTTGAAGATAAAGACTATGGCTACCGGCACCACAGCCCACATCCAGAACCTTTCCTTTTGCCAGCTGTAAAGCTTTTTGCTCCAATTTTGGCATCTCCTCAAAACTTCGGAAGAGATAGGGTAATGGCAATTCATCATCATCCGAAATATTGGTAGAAGTGATGAGGTCTTCGGAATAGTTTCCGTTTTGGTAATCCATTAAGGCCTTTCCGAATATATCTTTCATTGAAATTAGTATTTTTGCATCATGCAAGACTTCATTAACAATCTCCCTGAGCTGGCCAAAGATAAGTATAAGGAAAACAAAAATTTCTTTGCTAAGCTTAAAAAGAAAGTGCCAAAGCATTTGGATTACTTGATGCAAGAATTACATGAAGAAGAATTTAAAAGAACCGATTGTTTAAAGTGTGCCAATTGCTGCAAAACCACCGGACCTTTATTTACTGATAAGGATATCGAGCGCATTTCAAAGCATTTTAAGATGAAACAACAGCAGTTCGTGGAACAGTTTTTGAGGCTGGATGAGGACAAAGATTATGTACTGCAAAGTGTTCCTTGTACCTTTTTGGGCGCTGACAATTATTGCTCTATTTACGAAGTACGACCAAAAGCCTGCCGGGAATTTCCACATACGGATAGAAAGAAATTCCAACAAATATCTAATTTGACTTTAAAAAATGTTGAAATATGTCCTGCAGCTTATAATATTGTTGAAGAAATGAAAAATAGATTAAAGGCATTAAAATGAATTTTATATCTTAATACATACAAATGAAAAAAACCATTTTACTAATTGTATTCTCATTGATTTTGAGCGTTTGCAATGCACAAGAATGGTTTACTTCTTTTGATGTAGCCAAACGTTTGGCTATTGTTCAAAACAAAATGTTATTAGTCGTTTGGGAAGAATCTTTGAATGGCTCAATTCCGTTGATAATTAAGTCCGATAATGGAAGTACTTTAATTATTGATTTGGCCCAGGATACAAGGTTGGATGCCCTAATTCGTGAATATTTTGTACCAGTTAAATTGCCAGAATCAAACTATGAGGATTTTATTGCAGCAGCCGAAGGAAGGGGTTTTAATTATATCAATAAACTAACAGACAATAGTATAAAGATAATGGATGTCAATGGAAACATCTTAAACATTGATGCATCTACTGAAGTGATGACTGATTTTTCGGAATTGATTGATAAATATGCGCTAAACACAGCGTTCTTCAATATGGAATTAAGAAACTATTCAAATGATAAAACATATTTGTCATCATACCTATTGGCAGAAAAGTATATTGAGTTCGCCATTTATGCGAAAAAGGAATTAAGATCGGAGCTTATTGACTTAGGAAATATTTATCTTGAAGAAGCAGAAAAATTGCTTTCAAAATCTAAAATTGATAATGTTGAAGCTATCCTTCAAAAAATTGAGCTTCTACGGATCGAAGAATCTTTAATCTTGAATCGGGTTGGAAAAGCGAACCGACAATTGAATAGAATAGAACCAAATGAAATTGACCCAATAAATCAGCGAATGTATGGATTTCTTAAATACACAATTTATAGGTTGCAGAAAGAT
>JBGTDZ010000092.1:0-8107 GCA_041748055.1 Aquaticitalea sp. | reverse complement strand
CAACTGCAAAAATAGTATAAAATAACCAATGAGTAAGGTAAAATATTATTACGATTCCGATTCGTTAACCTATAGAAAAATAGAGCTTAAAAAAGGTAGGACCCTTAAATATGCCTTCACATTTTTATTGGCATCGGCATTGTTCGGTTTCTTATTTGTATTTCTTGCAAGCCAATATGTTCAATCTCCAAAGGAAAGAGCGCTGGCAAGGGAATTGCAGCACATGGAATTGCAATATCAATTACTCAACAAAAAAATGGATGAAGCACAATCCGTACTTGCCAATGTGGAAGAGCGCGACAATGCCATTTACAGATTATATTTTGAAGCCAATCCTATACCCGAAGAACAGCGCAGGGCTGGCTTTGGTGGTATCAATCGATATAAGGATTTGGAAGGTTTTGACAATTCCAAATTAATTATTGAGACCAATAAACGTATGGACATTCTGCAAAAGCAAATTGTTGTACAATCGCGTTCCTTGGATGAAATTGCGGTTTTGGCAGAAAATAAAGAAAAATTCCTGGCGTCCATTCCTGCCATACAGCCTATCAATACGGAAGATTTGACCCATATGGCTTCTGGTTATGGTTATAGAACGGACCCATTTACTAAAGTACTAAAGTTTCATTTCGGTATGGATTTCACAGCTCCCAAAGGGACACCCATTTATGCAACAGGTGATGGTGTGGTTGTAAGGGCCGATGATACATCAACAGGTTATGGCAATCACATCCGGATTGATCATGGTTATGGGTACGTTACCCTTTACGGCCATTTATACAAGTATAACGTTAGGGCAAATCAAAGAGTTAAACGTGGTGATTTGATTGGATTTGTAGGCAGCACAGGACGCTCCGAAGCTCCTCATCTTCATTATGAAGTATTTAAGGACGAAGAACGTATCAATCCAATTAATTTTTATTATGGAAATCTTTCACCAGAAGAATATGGAAGATTGTTAGAAAGAGCATCATTGGAAAACCAATCCTTAGACTAATTCTATGCACATTGACCTTCCTGAAAAACGATATTATGCCATTGGCGAAGTAGCCAAGGCCTTTGATGTCAACACGTCACTGATACGTTTTTGGGAAAAGGAATTTGATGTTTTAAAACCAAAAAAGAATGCCAAGGGCAACCGCAAATTTACGCCTGATGACATTACCAATTTAAAATTCATTTTCCATTTGGTGAAAGAACGAGGCTTTACGCTTGAGGGAGCCAAAACCCATTTGAAGGAAGAAAAACAAAAATCACTGGATACCTTTGAAATAATCAGTAAATTGGAAGACGTTAAAGCGCAACTTTTGAAAATAAAAGAACAGTTGTAACATTTTCAAATCAATTTCTACTAATAACACAAAACACTAACAATTAAAACAACTATCATGAAAAAATGGCTTATTCCTGTAATCATTATTGCCGTTCTTGCAATTGCATTATATTCCTGGGGAAAAGGATTTAATAACAAAGCAGTAGAACTTAAAGAAACCGCAACCAAATCTTGGGGAGATGTTGAGAGCAGTTATCAACGTCGTAATGACCTCATAGGAAATTTGGTTAAAACTGTCCAAGGAGCTGCTGACTTTGAAAGAACAACTTTAAGGGAAGTTATTGAAGCAAGAGCAAAAGCGACTTCAACAACCATTGACGCCAGTAATTTAACTCCTGAAAATATGGCTGCTTATCAACAAGCGCAAAGCGGACTTAGTGGTGCCTTGTCAAAATTATTGGTTTCGGTAGAACGTTATCCAGAATTAAAAGCCAATCAAAATTTCTTGGAACTGCAATCGCAATTGGAAGGTACCGAAAACCGAATTAATGTGGCAAGGGACCGTTTCAATGAAAAGGTGGAACCTTATAACAAACACATTAAAACTTTTCCAAATACCTTGCTGGCCGGCATTTTCAATTTTGATGCGATGAGCTATTATAAAGCTGACGCTGGAAGTGAAAACGCACCTGATGTCGATTTTGATTTCGAATAAAAGCCTCTCTTGTCAGACTTAGCTTTTATCACGCCGAGAGGAGCGATAAGCGTCATAAACAAAACAATTTGACCATGTCAAAAATTGAAGATTTTCTAACAAAAGATGAAGAGCAGCAAATTATCGAAGCGATTCGTGTTGCAGAAAAGAATACTTCTGGTGAAATCCGCGTGCATATAGAAAAAACTACCAAAATTGATGTCTACGAACGTGCTTTGGAAGTTTTTCACTTATTGAAGATGGATAATACCAAACTTCAAAATGGCGTACTGATTTATGTGGCAGTAGAAGACAGAAACTTTGTGATTTTCGGGGATGAGGGCATCAATAATGTTGTAGCCGATGATTTCTGGGAGAGTACAAAAAACATTATGCAAGCGCATTTTAAAAGGGGGCATTTCAAACAAGGTCTCGTGGATGGAATCCTTAAGGCCGGGAAACAATTGGAAACCTATTTTCCTTGGGAAGCAGGTGATAAAAACGAACTTCCGAATGATATTTCTAAAGGATAAAAGCCCCTTTGTCCTGCGGACATTTCCCCAAAGGGGAAAATAAATTATTTCAAATTGAAAATCAAATTAGCAATATGCAGTCTTCAGTAAGCAGTCAAAATTCAAATTCCAAAGAAAAAAGCGTTTATCAACGCTTTCTTTTTATGGGGTTGTTGACTTTGGGATGTTTTCATCTTGGTTTTGCCCAATTCAAGATTCCTGAAAAGCCTTCCAAGACAATTGATCAGACAAGTGTTTACGATTATTATCAATTGTTGTCTGCAGCCGAAAAAAACAATTTAGAGCAAAAACTCATCAAGTATTCTGATACTACCTCAACACAAATTGTGGTGGCCATTATCAGTTCTACGCAAGGTGAAAACATTAATTATCTCGGTGCCCAATGGGGAGAAAAATGGGGCATTGGCCAAGCTGAAGAAGACAATGGAGTTTTAATTTTATTGGCTCGTGATGACCGTAAGATTGCCATTAATACTGGGCAGGGTGTAGAGCATCTTTTGACAGATGCCATGTCTAAACGTATTATTGAAGTCGATATCATTCCTTATTTCAAACAAGATGATTATTACGGAGGACTTAACAGAGGTGCAGATGCCATTTTTGAGGTGATGACAGGCGAGTATAAAGGCACTCGGAAGTCCAATACTGAGAAAGAGTTTCCTTTTGGATTTATCTTTTTGCTTTTCATAGTCTTTATTTTTATCATAATTTCCATTTCAAAAAAACGCGGCGGAGGAAGCAGCGGTGGAAAAAATTCTGGAGGCGGCTTTAGTATTTTAGATGCCATTATTTTGAGCAATATGGGAAGAGGCAGCTATGGTGGACGTTCCGGCGGATTCGGTGGAAGTTCAGGTGGAGGAGGCTTTGGCGGTGGCGGCTTCGGCGGTGGTTTTGGCGGTGGTGGCTTTGGTGGTGGCGGTGCTTCTGGCGGATGGTAATTTTTTGGTCTGCAATCTCAGTGTTTAGTGTTCTGGGTTCAGGGTTCAGGGTTCAGGGTTCAGGGTTCAGGGTTCAGGGTTCAATAGCAAGAAATTAAGCAATGAATGTATATAAAAAATTCGGATAGAATGTATTTTTGACTTGGTGACTTTGCTCGAAACAAATCGCCTTCCCTCCTCGTGCTTCGTGCTTCTAACTTTTAGCTTCTAGCTCTCACTATCAATCAAAATAAAATCCATCATTCCCTCCAGATTCCCCTTTTGGCCCCAAACTATTGAATTTCCAACTGAAGCTCAGCATAAAATACTGTTCTAAAACAGTACTTTGCTCATCTTGAATATAGTTTTGAGTAGCGGTCCGTTGTGCATTGGTATTCTGGTTCAATAAATCATAGACTTTTAATGTAATAGCCGCCTTTTCCTTTAAGAATGTATATGCCAAGGTTGAATTCCAAAACCAAGCGCTTTTTTGAAATCCAGCTGCAACGTTTGGATTGTATGTATAATTGATATCGTTTCGCCATTCAAAATTCTTGGGAACAAAGGTCGCCGTGCGTATTCCCAAAGAGTGACTTAAAAAGTTTTGATCCTCAAAATCTGCCAAATCATAACTCGTCTTGGTAAATGCCAATCGGTAATTTGGACGAATCTCGAACAACTTATTCCATGTATATGTCAAACTTAAAGTAGGTGTCAATGAGTGGGTTTTTGAAGCATATTGCACATCATTATTAAAATTGATGTTCTTATTGAAATTCGTATTCATTCCCAAACGTACCTTAACAGTCTGCATTGAGTCTACCTTAAAATCCTTACTGTAACTCCCTCCAATATAACTCCAATAACCACCATCAACATTTGCATACGTTGTATTTCTTACAAAATTTTCATCTACCGTGGTTTTGGACACCACTTGATCATTGGTCAGGTTCCCATTGGCATAAATGTAGAATCCGGTTCCTTTTTGCCAATCAAAGCTATTGAAGCCCAAATACGCTCTATGTTCTTTTGAAGGCCTTAAATTTGGATTTCCCGTAACAGTGTTCAATGGATCGGACACATTCTGAAATGGCTGCAATTGTGAAATTTGTGGCGCTGTGTTGTCATAATCATAGTCGAAATACAATGACATTTTAGGACTGAATTGATAGTTGAAATTAGCATCGAACCGCAGAAATTCAAAATCGCGTTTAAGACTCAATTCGGGTCTTAATAGATCGTTGTTCGCAATGGTCCTAAGGCTGTAACCAGAACCAAAACTCCAATTCATTTTTTCGGAATCATAGACCAGTTTGGCGCTTGGTGTACTGACTCTATTTTTATTTATAAAATCGGTACTCAAATCAAAATTGAAATCGGAATAGGTTAGGGACACATCATCAAAATCATAAGTGCTTTCAATATTTTCACGTTTTTCAATTTGATAATCATACTTGAAATCAATAAATAGTTTTTTGGTGACTACAGGCAATCTGTATGTGAAATCTGTGGAAAATGTGTTATTGTTCCGCTCGCTATCGGTAAATTGATTTCTAATAATATCCGTGGGGTCGTCCCCAAAAATATTGGTTTCGGAGTTTAAATAATCATCCGCCTCGGATCCGTTGATATCGTTACGCAATCCGACACGAACAAAAGCACCTCTATCCCCAAAACGTTTGGTGACTTCAATTTCGTTATTGAAATTTTTACCGATGTTTTCCACAAATGAAGATGTGGTCGATTGATTAGTTAACGTATTCATTTCGTCCCGTGATGCTTCCTGTCTATTGAATCGAGTTCCCGATTTTGAATAGCGAAACGTAGGATTCACATTGATCAGAAAGGTAGAATCCACTTCAATATCAAAACCCAAATTAACGGTATGGCTTTCGGTATCACTATTGGACTCTGAATTGGAATCGGTAAAATATCGTGAATCGGGCAAAATGTTTTCCCGCTGTCTTGAAACTGCATTATAAGAGCTACTTTCCGAAAAGAAATAATCGGCTGAAATATCCACTCCTTTGTTAAGTTCATCTGCATAATTGACACCAGCATTATTGGATTTGGTTATTCCTTCACCACCACCAAAGGTACGACCATCAATGGTAAACGAACCATTGTTTCCATTAAAGGAAATGCTGTTACCACCTCCAAACATTTTCCGGATCTCACCAAAACTAAAACCAACAGAATTGATATTATTGCCACCGGCCAATACACTAATGCGCTGTTCATTGTCAAAAATATTGACCATTCCTGCAAACTCGTACCGCTCGTCGGTTCCCGCTCCCGCTGCAACACGTCCGAACACGCCTTTATTGTTTTCCTCCTTGATGGTGAGGTTGATGGTTTTGTTTTCTGCATCACCAGCTTCGCCCGTAAACCCTTCGGCTTTGGTCTTTGTGTCTGAAATTTGAACCTTCTCTATAATTTCCTTAGTCAGATTCCTGGTTGTAATGGTTGGGTCGTCTCCAAAAAAAGGTTTCCCATTAACAAGAATTTTATTGACTTCTTTTCCGTTGATGGTTATCTTTCCGTCATCATCAACTTCAACGCCTGGTAATTCCTTCAATAAATCCTCAACATTGGCATCTTTTTTTGTTTTGAAGGAGGCGACATTAAATTCCAAGGTATCTTTTTTTATCGTTATTGGTGCGCGAGATTTAATGAGAACTTCATCCAAAATATTGGATTCAGAAATCTTAATTGTGGCCAAATTGATTTCACTTTTATTCAGTTTTAGTTCCCTCATGTAAGTTTCAAATCCTACCAAAGAAATAATCAATCTCAAATTATTGGTATATGTCTTATCCTCTAATGTAAATTTTCCGTACTTGTCGGTAATGGTGTAAGAGACCAAGGTACTGTCATTGGAAGTTTCTAAATAAACGGTGGCCGATTCCAGTGGTATACTATCTTGTTCGGCACGCAATGTTCCTAAAATTTTGAATTTTGTCTGGGAAAACGAAGAAACAGTGCATAAGAACACACATGCAAAAAATAGCTTATTCATTTAATTGATTGATGGTTAGAAGCACTTTCAAAAAAACGAATATAAGTCACTTTTCGTATGACTTTTCTTAAAAAAAATATAAATTTGAAGATCTCAATTTTATTTTTTCCGCATGTACACACTGATCGGTACGCCGTGAAAGTTAAATTGCTCCCTTAATTGGTTTTCCAAAAATCGTTTGTAAGGTTCCTTCACGTATTGTGGCAAATTACAGAAGAATGCAAATTGGGGTTGCGGTGTCGGCAATTGCATGATATATTTTATTTTCACAAATTTCCCTTTCAGAGCTGGAGGCGGATTGTTTTCAATGATGGGCAACATGACCTCATTCAGTTTGCTGGTCTTTATTTTTTTGGAACGATTGTTAAACACCTCGACAGCCGTTTCTATAGCCTTAAAAATTCTCTGTTTGTTTATAACCGAGATAAACACGATGGGCACATCAGTAAATGGTTCGATTTCCTTACGGATTTTCTTCTCAAAATCCCTTGCCGAATTCGTCTCTTTTTCAATCAAATCCCATTTGTTGACCAAGATGACAATCCCCTTCCGGTTGCGTTCTGCTAGCCAGAAAATATTCTGCACTTGACCATCAAACCCTCTGTCTGCATCAGCAACAATCAAACATACATCGCAATGCTCAATGGCACGGATACTTCGCATCACAGAATAAAATTCCAAATCTTCCTTCACCTTTGATTTGCGACGAATTCCTGCTGTATCTACCAGATTAAATTCAAAACCAAATTGATTGTATTTTGTATCTATGGCATCTCTCGTAGTTCCAGCAATATCCGTAACAATATATCTATCCTCTCCAATCAAGGCATTGATGAACGAGGATTTTCCTGCGTTTGGACGACCGACCACCGCAAATCGTGGCAATTCGGATTCTACTTCTTGTTCGAATGGTGGCAATGCCTTTACGACTTCATCCAATAAATCGCCGGTACCACTTCCGTTGACACTTGCAATGTTATAATATTCGCCCAATCCCAAAGAATAGAATTCCACAGAATCTTCCGCTCGTTTATTGTTATCGACTTTGTTGACAGCCAAAAAAACAGGTTTGTTGACTTTACGCAATAAGTTGGCGACATCTTCATCCATTCCTGTAACGCCTGTTTCGACATCGACCATAAAAATAATCACATCGGCTTCATCAATTGCCAATTCCACTTGTTTATCAATTTCGGCTTCAAAAACATCGTCGCTTCCAACGACATATCCACCAGTATCAATTACTGTAAACTCCCGACCATTCCATTCAGATTTACCATAATGTCTATCTCTGGTCACACCACTAACGGCATCAACAATGGCTTCCCTTCGTTTGATCATACGATTGAAAAAAGTTGACTTTCCCACATTTGGACGTCCTACTATGGCGACTATATTACTCATAACTTTATATTTTATCTACATTACATATCCTGTAAGCGAGTGCAAAGGTAGTGTTTCAATTCTGAACAAAAAACAAAAATGCTTTAGCCGAATTAAATCAACTAAAGCATTATAAATCAATACGTTTTATATTGTCCTAAACTATTGAATGTTTTCGTAAAAGGAGACCGTTCCGCTATCTTCATTGGAAACGATTAACAAATCCCTGCCGTTCGGGCTTTCACCAGCAGGAACTGCAAGCAGACCTTCGGGAGCTTCATCACC
>JBGTDZ010000091.1:0-9898 GCA_041748055.1 Aquaticitalea sp. | reverse complement strand
CATTTAAATATCGAATGGTTTTGTTTGTTGAATCACCAAGGTCGTTTTTTTGTTTTGAATTCAAAAATGCCAATTATTTCTTCAAATTTTTCACACGCTCCAACAAAGTAGGATGTGAATAATGAACCCACACATAAGCAGAATGTGGTGTCAAGTTACTTAAGCTATTCTTGGATAATTTCTTTAAAGACGTAATTAAAGGTTGACCAGCGTAAGTGGACTTTGCGTAATCATCCGCTTGATATTCAAACTTCCGTGAAAAATCGTTCATAATCAACCCAGTGATTTCCGAAATAGGCGAGTAGAGAAGTCCGAAGGCAATCAAACCAACATGAAAACTGGGAATCTCTACACCAAGCGCATTGGACAATAAAGGGTTTGAAATGAAAATGGACAAAATATAAAGCGTCAATCCAGTTAAAAGTATAGAAGCAATTAAATTGAAGATGATGTGTTTCTTTTTATAATGCCCAACTTCATGAGCCAATACAGCAACGATTTCTTCTTCCTCCAAATCATTCACTAATGTATCGTACAAAGTGACCCTTTTTTCACTTCCAAAGCCAGAAAAATAGGCGTTGGATTTGGTGCTTCTTTTCGACCCATCAATCACAAAAATCTTTTCGAGATTAAAACCCACCGATTGTGCGTAGTGAGATATCTTATCCCGAAGAGTTCCTTCTTCCAGAGGTTTTTGTTTGTTGAATATAGGTACAATAAGTTTGGCATAGAACATATTCATAAAAATGGTAAATACAGTAACCAATCCCCATGCATAAAGCCAGAAATAATCGCCCGCAAATTGATAGAACCAGATAATTAGTGCCAAAATACCACCTCCAACAATTGCCATCATCAACAAACCTTTTAATTTATCCAGTACAAAGGTTTTTTTAGTGGTCTTATTGAATCCAAAACGTTCTTCGATTACAAAAGTTTTATAATAGGAAAAAGGCGTAGTGATGATATCGCTTCCCAACATGATAATACCGAAGAAAATCAATGCGATGATAATTGAATTGTCACTATAGTTTCTCGCAATGTTGTCCACATATTCAAAACCATCAAACATTAAAAAACCTAATGTCAACACAATGGAGAATGCCGAGCTCCGTAAGCCAAATTTGTAGTTGGTAGTTTTATACGCTTGGGACTTTTTGTATTCCACCTCGTCATAAACATCTCCCAGTTCTGCTGGGATTGGGTCGTTATAGTGTTTGGCGTTCAAGGCATCCAACACTTTGTCGACTATAAAATCAATTAGGATGATTGTGATAATGATATAAAAAAGAGTCGTCGAGGTCATTGATTAACTATTAATTGATTCGCCTTTGGCGCAAGGCTTCAAAAATAAGAATTCCCGCGGCAACCGAGACATTCATACTATCAATTTCTCCTTGCATTGGAATAATAATATTTTGGGTTGAATTGTGTATCCATTCTTCACTCAAACCTGTGGCTTCGGTGCCTACGACAATTGCTGTTGGTTTTGTGAAATCTTGTGTATCATATTCAACAGAGGCTTGCAAGGCAGCACAAAAGATGTGTATGTTATGTTCTATCAAAAAAGCAATGATTTCTTTCGTCGTTCCAGTGGCAATTTGGTTGGTAAACAGACAACCCACGCTACTGCGGATGATGTTGGGATTGTACAAATCGGTTTTTGGGTTGGCGATGATGACTGCATCCACATTGGCCGCATCAGCAGTACGTAACAATGCTCCAATATTTCCAGGTTTTTCTGGCGCTTCAGCCACCAATATCAAAGGATTTGTTCTTTGAAATTGGATGGTATCCAGTTGATGAACTTTGGATTTAGCGACTGCAAGAATGCCTTCGGTTGTATCGCGATGCGCCAATTTATGATAAACTTCTTTTGAGATGCTGATTCGTTGAGGTTGATTTGCTGTGGATGTTAAAATTTTGGAAAGCTTTGCATCCGAAACTAATTCCCGATTGTACAGTATATTTTCAATCTCGTAGTTTCCTTTGATTGCCAAACTGATTTCGCGTTCACCCTCAATAAAAAACAACCCCGATTTTTTGCGTTCGCGGGATTTTTCCTTAAGTTGGAATAATTCTTTAATATAAGAATTTTGAACACTAATGATTTCTTTCGTCATATTGAAGGGCAAAAGTAAATGATTTTCGTGTAATCGTTGTAAATTTGATTCGACAAACAATTCATACCGAAACTTTGTAACAAAAACCAAATTATGAAAAAACTCATTCTTTTAATGACTTTGCTCATCACCATAACGTCTTGTAAAGACAAAAAAACTGAAGAACAAACACCAGTTGAAAATCAAGACAATGGATTCACTGAAGTTGAAAAACCAAGTTATCCACAAAGTCTTAACAAAGTATTTGATGCCCACGGAGGACTGGAAACATGGAAAACTATGCGAACCTTGGAGTTTTCCATGGAAAATCCTGATGGTTACGAAATCACCACTACCGATTTAAAGGAACGTTATTCATTGGTCGAAATGCCAAAGCACACCATTGGTTTTGATGGCGAATCGGTTTGGATGAAAAGCAATGGCAATGCAAAATATGAAGGCAATCCAAAGTTCTACTACAACCTGATGTTTTACTTTTATGCAATGCCTTTTGTGTTGGCTGATGAAGGCATTATTTACAAAGATGCTCAAGCCTTAATAGTTGAAGGAAAGACATATCCAGGCATCCAAATTTCTTATAGAAGTGGCGTTGGTGAATCTCCAGAAGATGAATACATTATATATTATGATGGGGATACCAATAAAATGGCTTGGTTGGGTTATACGGTAACTTATTTTACCAATGAAAAAGCCAAGGAATGGCATTTTATCAAATATTCAGAATGGCAGGAAGTCGAAGGTCTTTTGCTGCCTAAAACCATGAGTTGGTATGAAGTAGAAAACAATTTGCCAACTACCTTGAAGAATGATGTGGAATTCACAAACATCAGTTTGACAACCGATAAAATGAATTTGAAAATGTATATGATGCCCGAAGGTGCGGAAGAGATACAATAAAAACAATAGACCAAAAAAAGAGCGGGCGTGTGGTCCACTCTTTTTTTGTATTTATTTTTGAGATATGAATGTCTCATCATACCCATGCCATAATTATGATTGATGTATTTCTAAACTTACCAAGCACTATCAATAAAAGTTATAAGGCATTCACCTCGTAATAATTAACCAATAGTGCCACCACATAATTATAGCTATCAATCCCTCCAGTTTGATTATTGGCTATAAGAAATCCACTATAGGTATTTTTAAAAAAAACTTCTGAAGGATTTTGATAAGACTCCCAAAATTGTCGTGCCTCGTCATAGTTTTTTAGGATACCTGGGTTTACAAGTTTTATGAGTTCAGCCTGCATCTTCGGATCGCGCACATACAAATCACTTAAGCAATGTGCCAATGCAAAGGTGTAACCGGAATATTGAAAGTAAATGTCCTTATGATGCATGGCAGCCATTGACCCTATAAAATTGGCTTCATTTTCTGCCGCATAACCCAGTTGGTGGGCCATTTCATGGCTACAGGTTGTAGGGTATTTATATTTAGGTATCAAACCATCAATTTGTGCCTCGTTTGTAAAGGGATTCAAATAGCCACTAAAACCCATATAAGTCAGTGGTAAACTATAAATGGAACGCTTTAAACTTGCAGGATGATAAGATAGGTTTGGAAATTCTTTGGCCAATTCGTCGTAGCCTTTTGGTGCCAGCGCTATCAACTCCCGTTTTGAATAAGGCATTTCAATTTTTGCTGAATCTTCTTCGGTTATTTGTTGATGGATTGTGTTGGATTTTACAATCAATTGTTTTGTGAATGATATTAGTTGTTCTGTGGTGTAGTCTTTTTCAATGTTTAATGAACGGTGAAGTGGCACTCTGTAATAATTGAATGCCCACATCAGATGGAACGCAAAATAGCCAATGGAAAGCGCGGATATTATATCCAAAACCCAGTTTTTGGTATCTTTGATGATTCGTTTTCTATATATGTATATCCACCTCACTAAGTATATTACGGCAATTGTATAGAAAATATCTCCCATGGAGAATGGAATCCAACCAAAGGTATAATGCATCAGTTTGGAAATGACTTGGTAGATGCCATGACTGTAATACCGTTCTACAAATTCAGGAAATTGGGCAAGTGTTTTTATGAGCACTATCTGAAGGATTAAGGAAAGTGCTATTAATAATTTGAGGTGATTTCGCATGAATCAAATGTAAATAAATTTTGTTGAAACAGGAGCTACCAGGGTTTCAATCCCGAAATTTGGGAGCTTGTAGGTCTATATATTTTCAATTCGTACCTTTGAAATTGTAAATTTATAAAATCATGAATTCAGAAATAAGAAAACTTCAACCCAAAGCAATTTGGAACAAATTTGCGGATTTAAATGCCGTGCCAAGACCTTCAAAAAAGGAAGAACGCGTCATTGCTTTTATGAAAGATTTTGGTCAGCAATTGGGGTTGGAAACCATTGTGGATAATATCGGTAACGTCATCATAAAAAAACCAGCGACAAAAGGAATGGAAGACAGAAAACCAATTGTCATGCAGTCACATCTCGATATGGTTCACCAAAAAAATAATGATACTCAATTTGATTTTGATTTACAAGGCATTGATATGTACGTTGATGGCGATTGGGTACGGGCAAAAGGGACAACCCTTGGAGCGGACAATGGCTTGGGCGTTGCCACAATTATGGCCATTTTGGAAAGCAAGGATATTGCCCATCCAGCGATTGAAGCACTGTTTACCATTGATGAAGAAACAGGAATGACTGGCGCCATGGGTTTGAAAGCAGGACTTTTGGCAGGCGAAATCCTTTTGAATTTGGATACAGAAGAAGATGATGAAATAGGCGTAGGCTGTGCTGGCGGAATTGATGTCACTTCAACCAGAAATTACGAACTGGAAGAAACGCAAGACCCAAAGCTTCGGGATAAAATTGGATATAAAATCACGGTGAGAGGATTGCAAGGAGGACATTCCGGAATGGATATCCATAAAGGCTTGGGCAATGCCAATAAGTTGATGAACCGTTTATTGTTTGATGGATTTGAAAACTTTGGACTGCGGATTTCTGAAATTGATGGTGGGAGTTTGAGAAATGCCATTCCAAGAGAAAGTAATGCCATTGTAGCCATTGATGCAATAAATGAAGATGAATTTGAATTGGAAATGAATGAGCTTGCCGAAAGCATCAAAAATGAGTTTAAAACAATGGAACCCAATCTAAAAATTGAGGTTTCAAAAACTGAAACGCCAAAACACTGTATGGATTTAGGTGTGCAACAAGGATTGACACGAGCTATTTATGCCGCTTGCAATGGAGTCTATAGAATGAGTGCTGACATTTCAAATTTGGTGGAAACATCCAATAACATTGCAAGGGTTTTAGTTAAGGATGGAAAGATAACTGTTCAGTGCCTGACGCGTTCTTCTGTTGACAGTTCTAAGCTGGATTTGGCCAATTCCTTGAGAGCAACTTTTGAATTAATTGGTTGCGAAGTCAACTTTGGAGGTGATTATCCAGGTTGGACACCAAATATGGAATCTCCAATCTTAAAAGTGATGACCAAACTTTATAAAGATTTGAACCAAAGTGAACCACATGTCGCCGCTTGTCACGCAGGACTCGAATGTGGTATTCTTGGAAAAAACTATCCAGATATGGATGTGATCAGTTTTGGTCCAAACATCAAAGGTGCTCATTCGCCCGATGAACGGGTGCAGATTTCCTCGGTTCAAAAATACTGGGAATTTGTTCTGGAAATTTTAAAGAACATCCCGAAAAAATAGTAATAAAGTTTTTCGTAAAAAAAATGCCTTTCAATTCCGAGTGTTCGGTTGAAAGGCATTTATTTTAATAAATTGAGGTTTTATTATTTTACAATTTCAACCATTTCCAAGATAAAAATCAAATCTGTGTTTGGTGGGATTGCTTGCCCATAACCTCGTTCTCCATAAGCTAAGTGCGACGGCAAGTAGAAATATGCTTTCTCTCCAACTTTCAATAATTTGGCAGCTTCTTTAAATCCTGCTATCATTTGTGCGTCCGCTTTAATGGGCATAGGCATTGGTGCATACATATTGGCATCTGCACGACGTTGGTCCAGCATACCATATCGTTCTGCTACGTCTTGCAAGTTGCTATCAAACAATTTACCATCTGTAAAGTAGCCTTCGTAATTTACTTTTACGTTATCCCCTTCTTTTGGACTAGTTCCACTCGTTTTGTTGATCAGGAACATTTTTAATCCTGAAGACAAAGTTTTAGCTTTACTTTCATAATCGTCCAAAAGTTTTTTGGTTTCTACTGCAGCCGCTGCAGATTTTTCATCCATCAATCTCTTGTCTTCCTCCATTTTTACGATACGCTCTTTTTCAGCTTTTTCAGCTTCAGCGAAGTGGTTTTTGAAAACATTGGGAGCGTCAAAATCTTTAGCTTCTTTTCCCTTGCGAATTATATTTACTTCTTCCATTACCACAGGATCTACCGGTTTATCGCCCGGTTTTGTAGTTTCAACACTGGCAAGAGTGTGCAACACATCTTCTCCCACTACCAAATATCCAAAGACATTATATCCTCCATCCAAAAACGGAGCTTCCTTTTCAGTTATGAAAAATTGGCTGCCATTTGTGTTGGGACCAGAATTGGCCATTGATAAAACGCCGACTTTATCGTGCTTTAATTCAGGTAAAATTTCATTGTTGAATTTATATCCTGGACTTCCCGATCCTGTGCCGGTTGGGTCCCCACCTTGAATCATGAATTCATCGATGATTCTGTGAAAGGTGAGTCCGTTATAGTATTTTTTACCTTTGTAAGTACTGTCCACTAAGGTGTTTGTGCCTTCGGCAAGAGATACAAAATTGGCAACCGTTATTGGTGCTCTTTTTTGTTCGAGCTGCAATACCATGGTGCCTTTATTGGTAATAATTTCGGCATATAAGCCATCTTTTAAATCGGGATACTTGTCCTGACATGAGGCAGCTGTAAGTACTACAAACAGTGCCAAAAATTGAATTGTTCTAGTCATCAATTTCATAATGTTTAATCGTTTTGAGTTTGAATTATTGAATTTACGGTCACTTTGCATATTAAAGGAATGCTGGTACCAATTCTATTGGTGTCGCCATAATAGCCGTAAGCTTTTTGTGATGGAAATAAGAAAGTCACTGTTTCTCCTGGTTTCATAAGTTTTAAACCTTCTCGAAGGCCGGTAAACAATTCTTCTTTATCCATCGTATAATCTCTGGGATTTATCTCGTCATCGGAATAGATGACCTGACCGTTTAAGGATTTTACGTTATAGTCAAAGTTGACAATGTCGCCAAAATCAGCTGTAATGGTGTCTTTTTCCACTTTTGTTTCGTAGGTGTACCAAAATCCACTTTGGGAAGCTATGTAGTTACTGGAGGTATCCAATTTGATGATTTGCTCAATTTTTTCTTTTTCCTTTTTATTGAGCTTGATGTTCCGTTCCACAGAAGCATTGATAAACGAGCCTGATTTATGTGAAATAGGTTGTCGGGCTTCGGGCGATTTACAACTTATCATTCCCATGAAAAGCAGCAATATGATTATAGGTCGTATCATACATTTAAGGCATTTTTATAGCTCGGCAAGATAGTAATAAATTTTTCAACTGTATCTTTTAAATTGAGTTCACTTTTGCCACCGGCCGCATTGGTATGGCCACCACCGTCAAAATGTGCTCTTGCAAACTCGTTTACCGAGAATTCACCTTTACTGCGTAGCGAGATTTTAGTGATGCCTTCTTGTTTGTGCTCAATAAAAATAGCTGCAAAAATAATGTTTTCTATCGACAAGCCATAGTTTACAAATCCTTCGGTATCACCTTTTTTAAAATTGAATGCATTTAATTCTTCTTGAGACAGCGTAATATATGCTGTTCTGAATTCTGGGATTATTTTGAGATTTTTCAATGCACATCCCAATAATTGCATTCGTTCGGGACTGTTTGTATCATAAATTGAATTATGTATTAAGGCATTGTTTGCACCTTTGTCCAGTAAATCGGCAATGACATGATGTGTTTTGCTGGTTGTTGAGGAAAAACGGAATGAACCCGTGTCGGTCATGATGCCTGAATAAAGACACGTAGCAATGTCTGTATCGACAAGTTTGGTGTCACCAAGCATGTCAATAAAATTATAAATCATTTCACAGGTGGAGGACATACTGGTATCAGAATACATGAATTTGGCATAAACATCTGGTTGTTGATGATGGTCTATCATGATTTTGACAGCTTTTGAATGCTGAAGTGGCGTTTCCATTTCGCCTGTTCTGTGCAAAGCATTAAAATCCAATGTAAAAATAACTTCAGCCTTATCGATTATGGTTTTTGATTCTTCTCTTTGTGATTCAAATTTCATAATGGTTTTCTCGCTTGGCAACCATTTCAAGAAATCGGGATAATCATTGGGCGCTATAATAATGACTTGGTGATTTTGCCTAATCAAATAGTGATATAGGCCTAAACTAGAACCGATGGCATCTCCATCCGGATTTTTATGGGGCACAATTACAATTCGTTTTGGGGCTGAGAGTAATTCCTTAATATTAGTAATATCCTGTATGCTCATAGAGCGCGAAGATACAATTTTTTAATATTGGATAAAATGGTTTCTTGGGAGAAATGCATTACTTTTGCACCAAATTTTAAAAATTAAAAATGGTAACGAATAGAACATTTACAATGCTTAAACCGGACGCGGTTGAAAAAGGACACGTTGGTGCAATATTAGAAAAAATCAATGCTTCAGGATTTAGAATTGTAGCATTAAAATTAACGCAGATGACCACATACGATGCTAAGGCATTTTACGCAATACATAAAGAACGACCATTTTTTGGTGAACTGGTGGATTACATGACTCGCGGCCCAATCGTAGCTGCAATTTTGGAAAAGGAAAATGCTGTTGACGATTTTAGAACGTTGATTGGCGCAACAAACCCAGCCGATGCAGCTGACGGGACCCTCCGTAAATTGTATGCTGCTTCAATTGGTGAAAATGCTGTGCATGGAAGTGACAGCGACGAAAATGCTGCTATAGAGAGCGCCTTTCATTTTTCTGGAAGAGAGCAGTTTTAAATAGATGCAATTCATAATATTAAAGCCTGCACCTAAAATCGTGCAGGCTTTTTTCTGTTAGTTTTTGTATCTGATTTCGACTATTTTTTTTTATTACATTTACGAGCTTGAAATCTATACTTATGAAATTATACCATCGAGTTTTAATCCTAACTTTATTATTTGGCTTTAGTTCAAAAGCTCAAGACGTAAAAAAAGCGATGGATGAATTCAGAAAAGAAACAAATGCCATTGTCACCGTTAATAATGATAATGGATTGGCGGATTTCGTAAGGTTCCCAATTGGAAATGAACTCACTGTCAAAGGAACAACACTACAACAAAAATCTTTTACTTTTTTGCAAGACTACAAAGCGATTTACAATATACAATCCGTCGAGCAAACCTTGAATTTTGATAAAGTCCATTCCGACAATTATGGATTGAAATATGTTGTTTTGAATCAAAGCTACAAGGGTGTTCCGGTATTTGATGGGCAATTGCGTTTTCATTTTAATGCCAATCAAAAGTTGACCGCTATCAATGGCAATTATATTTCAGGAATTTCAAAATTGAACCAAGTCCCTACCATTTCATCAACCCAAGCAAATGCCGTTGCTTTGAATATTATTAGAGAACAAGGGTTAAATGGTTCAGGACAGCCATTACTTATTTATTCAAACAATTTGTATGTTTTTGCAAAAGGATTGATCCAAGGTCATATCACTTCAAACCATTTGGTATATGAAGTTGAAGTCATAAATAAAGTGGATG
>JBGTDZ010000090.1:0-5066 GCA_041748055.1 Aquaticitalea sp. | reverse complement strand
CGCCTATCGCTTATCTGATGGTTGGAAAGAGTTTGAAAATATAGTAGCAATAACAAATGAATAACTTGAAAAAATTAATGAACACTGCCTATAACAGCACCTACCCAAAAGTGGCGGTTCAGTGGTTAAATCAAGCTTTTTGCATCTATCAAAGTTTCTGCTTGGTTGACAGTGAAGTGCTTCGAAATCGCCACCTTCGGGTAGCTGCCAAACGTTGGCATTCATTTAAACCGACCTTATGGAAAATAATAAACCTATAATAAAAATTAAATTATTCACTATTTGTTTATTCATTTCCGGATGGACGTTCGGACAAAATATAAACTATTCGGAACTTGGATTAAATTACTTTTTGACAAATATTTATCCAAAAGACTTCACCGAATCAAAACTCGAATTCAGTGGATTTACGGAATCTGAAATACCTGAATTTGTTCCATATTTTAAAGACGCTGACTCAATTGTAAACCAAGTATATAAAAATGCCAAAATATCAGAATTGGGAATTGCTCTTGAACTAAAGCAATCGAAAAAAATTCCTAAAATAAAAAAGTGCAGAGGCAAGAATAAACTTAAACTTTATGTTTATCCTCAAGTATCGCTAAATGAAAAACATTATGTTTATTTAGTAGTTTACAAAGCTTCTCATTTCGTAGAACATTATTTAATTGAATTAAACGAATCTGGCAAATCAATAAATTACTGGAATGCAAATGAAATAATATAAAAAACGAAATGCCAACACCATGTATAATTAATTGCTCTGGCAAGTGCTTATGTGGAAAATTCCTTCGGAATTTTCTCTGGCAAGTATTTGTTTACTAAATTAGTTGCTTAACCACGCAACTAATCATACACCAAACGTTACCTGCAAGTATGAAAAAAATCTGTCTGATATTGATAATTTCGATTTTGAATCTAAATTTAGGTTTAGCCCAAACTAAATCTGAAATTGACTCTCTACTGAACGGAATTTCAATAACGGAAAATTCTAAAGGAATAGCCAAAACTGAACAAGCTGAAAAAATAATTGCTTACGGACAAAATGCATTACCAATTCTTGCGGAGCTTTTTACGGACTCGACTCTGACTAAAGTGAAATCTGAATGTCAAGAGCGAAATTTAACTAAAGGAGAATTAGCCATAATTGTAGCTGACCGAATTGAATTAATGCCTTATTTTACTCTGACTGGAGTTCAAAACTGTCTTGTTTCTTTTTGCGAGGAAAATCAAAATTTTATCGAATACTATATCTGGAAAATATCACAGGACGGACTTGAAAACTTTCAAAGAAAATATATGGATTGGCTAGTTAGTAGCGAAAGACTTGATTGGCCAACAAAACTAAAAGGAAAAGCGCGAAGAGAAAGAAAGAATATGATTGACGAACTGAAAATGAAAAATACCAGCAGGTAACACCGTATATAAGCTATGGCTTGGTCAGTCCACACTTGGAAAATCCTGCGGATTTTCCAAAGCCAATTTTTATCAGGAAAAGTCTGTGCCGAAACACGCCACAGCCCATATACAAAACGTTGTGGTTAATTTTGAGCCACGTCAAAAATAAAATTATTAACTTTTAAACGATTTTGTAAAATGAGAAAAAACCAACTGAAAAACTATCTGAAACTCGGAATTCTGTTATGTGGAATTTCTTTTTTTCTAGTCAATTGCCAAAAAGAGCATGTTGAGAACGAAACCTATAAGCAATTGAACGGATATTCCCTAAAAAGAATATTTGGTCAGGAAATTCAAGACAATGCAAAGATTGTCACTATGCTGGAACATTTAAAAAGCACTAAACCGACCAAAAACGAATCCCAGTACTCAAGGGAAGTGTATGACAGTGTCAATGGGTTTACTGTAGAAACGGATGAGGCGATATACATAGAAAACGGTGACTACCACTCTTATACTTTTGCCATCTACAGGGATGTTGAAAATGGTTTGGTGGAAAATCTGCTTTTCAGTCTACAATACGACCTGAACTATAAAACCTTTATTGTAAGCTATGATTTTTCTGAAGATGAGATAGAAACAATCACGGAAAATGGCTATGTCAGTTTAGTGGACAAAGCATCATTCATGCCATTGGAAAACTACGATTCTGACAATGTCCTATCCAATTTATCTAAAATATACTATAATGCAGCGTTGGGCTACTGTTATAAACTTGTAGAAGAAACAAGCCAAGGAACAGGCTGGACAGTATTGGTGGAACAAGAAGTTCCTTGTCCTCAAGATGAACCGCTGGACAACGAAATAGACGAGGGAGGTTCCAGCGGCGGAGGTGGCGGCTACGACCAAGGCATACCAGACGACCCTAACGTGCCTGACTATGGAAATGGCAGCGGTGGCGGTGAAGGTGGTACAACAGGCGACGATGATAATGAACCCAATGACAACCCCGAGACATGTTTACAGGATACCAATGGCAACTGCATTGGAAATACAACTGCACCTATCATCAAAAAGAAAACAATTGAGCAAAAAAACTGTGACGAGTTGAGAAAATTGAGTTTGGATTTTGGCACTAAAAATGCACTTACAGACTTAAAAAATAATACTAACCAAGAGAGTGAAAAAGGTTATGCCTTAAAGAAAAATAGTTCTAATGGCTCTTTTAGAGCTCCTGAACAAACACAGGATTCTCAATTAGGTAATAACGGGCAAAACGCTCAAATACCAATGCGAAATTATATGGGAGGTGAATATATCGGGCTTTTTCATACACATCCAAGGGCAAGCGATGGTTGGTTTCCTATGTTCGGTCCTGGAGATATTAATACATTATTCTTTATACCCTATAAGCACAACAATAATGGGCAGCCCAAGAACTATTCGGAATATGTAGTAACTATGACGGTACCGCAAGGTACATTTGCCATAAAAATAAAGAATTTCCTGAAATTCTCTGCGGCTATGGATTCAAAGTGGAATGGTAAACTTGGTATTAAAGACAAACTTGAATATAAGTTTGGAAATAGAGATGCAACAGGCGACATCAATTTGTTGATAAAGGATGTATTGGATATCTTTAAAGAGTTTGACATGGGTGTAGGTTTGTACAAAGCAAGTGGCGACCTAAACTCTTGGTCGGAATTGGTACACGACCTTAACCCAATGAGTCCAAACTTTGGATATGCGAAGGAAAATCCTTGTAATTAAAATACTAAATTTTATAAAAATAACAATATGAAAACAATAAAAAATATAAACAAATTTATAATATTATTTCTAATTTCTTTCTCCTGCAAGGCACAATCTCCTATACTGCCAGTATACGACAACCCTAATTATGCAGAAGTTGAAAACGCATATTATAAAGATATAAACAATTTTCAGAATCAATATAGTGGCACATGGCTATATTCCAATGGTAATACCTCGTTAACATTGAAATTAAGAAAAAGAGAGATGATGCATATAAATGGTCCTTTAGTAAACATTTACGAAGATATAGTGGTAGGAGAATATCAATATATTGAAAATGGAGTTGAAAAAGTCAATACGCTTGGGAACTTCGAAGAAAATTACAGCGAAGTTGAAGATTATAATTTATATTCCAATGGTTTACAGCACAAAAATGCCTACCCAAAATGTGATGAGTGTCCTGACGGAGAAAAGCGTTTGCGTTTTACTATCAACGAACCTTCAAGGCGGCAAACAGAAGGTTTGAGTGATGATTTTATCATAAGGAGGTTTTTTAACAATGGTGTAGAAAAACTAAAGGTATGGTTCAAAAGAACTGATAACGGTGTAATTTACAATAAGGACACAAAAGAATTTGTGGATGTTGAAGGCTTTAGTTTACCTTATAATGAATATGTATTGATAAAACAATAAAAAACTAACCACAACACCGTGTATAAGCCATTGCTGGGTCATCGCTTATCTGGAAAATTCTTGTGAATTTTCCAGCGCAGTTTATTACCTTTAATGGTTCGTGCCGAGACACGCAACGGTCCATACACAAAAACGTTATAGGCAATGTAGAGTGACTCAATATGACTTTGCGGAATGGACAAATTTTTGATATTTATTGAATAAATGAAAAAACTACTATATCTTATTTACATTGCAATTCTAAGCACTTCGGCATTTACAGTTAATGCTCAAAGCGGAAAGACAGGCAAACTTCACTGGAATATTTCCAATGATACACTGACAATTAGTGGTTTTGGTGAAATGCCTAATTATAAGTACAAAAAAAGAAAATATCGTTATAATTCTCCATGGTATTCTTATCTGAAGAATATTAAAAATATTGTTATTTGTGAAGGAGTTAGTAGTATTGGTGATAATGCTTTTTATGTTTGCGATGATGACAGTTTGACTTTTGTTAATATTTTCGGTTCAGATACAACCATTGACGAAAATTTCCCAAATTACTGTGGTGTGACGTCTGTTTTAATTCCGAATTCAGTAACTAGGATTGGTGGACATGCATTTAGAAAGTGTAGAAATTTGATTTCCATTTTTATTCCAAATTCGGTATTGACCATTGGAAGTTCTGCCTTTTCAGATTGTCGTAGTTTAACTTCATTTAATATTCCAGACTCAATTACCATAGTTGAAAGTTATGTTTTTGACGGATGTAGCAATATGAGTTCTGTTTCAATTCCAAACACTGTAACTTACATTAAGTATAGTGCTTTTAGAGGTTGTCATAGTTTAAATTCTGTTACTATTCCGAATTCAGTAACTAGGATTGGTGGACATGCTTTTGCCTACAGTCGTGGATTAACTTCAATAACAATTCCAAATTCAGTAGTAGATATTGATAATTCAATATTTCCTGATTGTGATAGTTTATCTGAAATTATCAATTATGCGACAGCTCCACAGACACTTTATCCTTACAAAGTATTTAGCAATGTAAATATGGCAAAATGTATATTACGAGTACCTGAGTCTGCTATATCCGCCTATCGCTTATCTGATGGTTGGAAAGAGTTTGAAAATATAGTAGCAATAACAAATGAATAACTTGAAAAAATTAATGAACACTGCCTATAACAGCACCTACCCAAAAGTGGCGGTTCAGTGGTTAAATCAAGCTTTTT
>JBGTDZ010000089.1:0-12617 GCA_041748055.1 Aquaticitalea sp. | reverse complement strand
ACTGCAAGCGATTAAATGTGTGATTTCACCTTCAGTCTGTGTCCAAATTTCTGGCCCAGTTGTATTGTAATGTGCATCTATATTAAGTTGGTTGAAATATTGATTGATATAAATGGAGCCTTTTATTTCGTTGTGAATTTTTTTGGCCACTTGATAATAGGATCTTGGGTCATCAGCACTTACGTGGGCAGGGCAAACGTACACTTTTGCACCCATGGACTTTAGCATATCAATTTTGTCAGCGGACGATTTTGAGCTTACAGCCAATATACAATCATACCCTTTGATAATGCTTACCATAGCAATACTGAATCCTGTATTGCCCGAAGTTGTTTCAATAATGGTATCGCCAGGTTTTAAAATTTCTTGCCTTTCGGCTTCTTCGATAATATGTATAGCAATTCTGTCTTTTGAAGAATGGCCTGGGTTGAATCCTTCTACTTTTGCATAAAACTCTCCATCAAACCCCGAGGTCATTTTGTTTAATCTGATAAGAGGGGTTTTGCCGATCAGTTGCAAAACGTTATCAAATACCTGAATGTTTTCTTTCATACGTAGTACTTATTGTTTTTCATAGAACGTATGTTATCGTCTGATTTCCATTAGTTTTCATTAAAAATGGTTCAAATGACGATTCATAAATGCTATTAATCGGTTCCAATTTATAAAAATGTAACCTAAAACCTCGCAAAAATACAAGAATTTTTTGAATTACACATAAATATTCTCTAATGACAGTAGAAAAGCAAATTCTTCCGCATCTTCCTTTAAGGCTTCAAAACGACCTGAAGCACCACCATGACCAGCTTTCAGATTGGTTTTTAACAACAATAAATTTGTATCGGTTTTCTTGTCCCTTAGTTTGGCGACCCATTTGGCGGGTTCCCAATATTGTACTTGCGAATCGTGCAACCCAGTAGTAACTAAAATATTCGGATAATCCTGCTCCTTAATGCTGTCATATGGCGAATAGGATTTTATATAATGGTAATAATCTTTATCTTTAGGATTTCCCCATTCATCATATTCTCCTGTTGTCAAAGGAATGGTATCGTCGAGCATTGTTGTTAATACATCCACAAAAGGAACGGCCGCAATAGCACCATTATAAAGTTCGGGAGCTTCATTGATGCATGCGCCGACCAATAATCCACCTGCACTTCCACCCATTGCATAAAGATGTTTTGGAGAAGTATAATTTTGTTGAATTAAAAATTTAGAACACTCTATATAGTCCGTAAATGTATTTTTCTTATGAAGCAATTTCCCTTCGTCATACCATTTTCGTCCCAAGTACTCTCCTCCTCTCACATGAGCAATGACATATATAAATCCTCTATCCAACAAACTCAAACTTATGCTCGAAAAGGAAGGGTCAATGGTATGGCCATAAGAACCATAAGCATAAAGCAATAACGGATTTTTTCCGTCTTTGTTGATGCCTTTTCGATACACCATTGACATGGGTATTTGTGTACCATCTGTTGAAGTTGCCCAAATGCGTTCGGATTCATAATTTTCCTTATCAAATTTTCCTCCTAAAACTTTTTGTTCTTTTAATATGGTCTTTTCCTTCGTTACCATATTAAAATCAATGGTGGATGAAGGCGTGGTCATGGAATTATAGCCATAGCGAAGAATGACAGTTTCAAATTCAACGTTCGTGCTGGTATATGCGGTGTAAGTTTCGTTGTCGAAGGGCAAATAATAATCCTCCTTTTCGTCCCAGCGCATGATTCGGATGTGGTTCAATCCATTATTTCGCTCACTAACCACCAAAAAATCCTTAAAAATTTCAATATCTTCAAGAAGTACATTTTCCCTATGAGTCAAAACTTCCTGCCAATTGGCAATGAATGTTGTGGCTTCGTGCGTTTTCATCAATTTAAAATTGACAGCTCCATCAGCATTCGTTACGATATAAAATTGATTATCATAATGGGAAATACTATATTCCAAACCTCTGATTCGTTCTTGGAAGACCTTGAATTTTTCATCTGGTGTATCGGCATTCAGAACATGATATTCATTTGTAAGAGTACTGTAACAAGCTATAATCAAATATTTCGTGGATTTAGATTTGTAAACAGCCACCCCAAAAGTGTCGTCCTCTTCATAAAAAACAATTTTGTCCATTTTGGAACTTGTGCCGAGTTTGTGCTTGCAGATTTTATCTGACCTTAATGTTTTTAGATTTCTCTTAGTGTAAAACAAGGTTTTGTTGTCATTTGCCCAAGTAGAAGAACCAGTCGTATTTTTGATGGCATCTGAGAAAACCTCGTCCGTTCTCAGACTTTTGATTTGAAGCGTATAGCTTCTACGACCGGTATAATCGATTCCATAAGAAATCATGGTATTGTCGGGACTGACGCTCAATCCAGCCAACTTAAAATATGCTCGACCTTCGGCCATTGTGTTGCAATCAAACAAAATCTCGGCAGGATTGTCCATACTTTCTTTTTTTCGAATGTAGATTGGATAATCCTTCCCTATTTCATATTTCACAATATACCAGTAGCCATTGTACTTATATGGCACGGACTCATCTTCTTCTTTTATGCGGGCCTTCATTTCTTCAAACAAAGATTTTTCAAAAGACCTGTATTTTTCGGTCATGGCATCGAAATATTTGTTTTCTTCTTTCAAATACTTAATGACCTCTTTGTTTTTTCTGTCATTCAACCAAAAAAAATCGTCTATTCTCACATCATCGTGAAAATCCAGTTTTGTTGGAATTTTTCTTGCTTTTGGAGGCGCAATTGCTTTTGTCATTGAATCGTCATTTTTAAGCGGATTGCAAAAATAGGGTTTTAATTAGAATAAAGATTATAGAGAAATTAACAAAAACGCTTAGTTCATTCAAACTTTTCTTAATTTTGCATCCTAAATTTAAAAATAGAAGATTATGTTCGGAGATATGATGGGAATGATGGGGAAACTTAAAGAAACCCAAAAGAAAGTTGAAGAGACAAAACAACGTTTGAACCATGTTTTGGTTGATGAACAAAGTAATGACAGCAAAGTGAAAGTAACCATCACAGCCAACCGTACCATAAAATCGATTGCTATTGACGATGCACTCCTTCAGGATAAAGAAATGCTTGAAGATTATTTGATATTAACTTTAAATAAAGCGATTGAAAAGGCAACAAATGTCAATGAGACCGAGTTGGCCGCCGTTGCAAAAGAAGGGTTGCCGAATATACCTGGATTGGATATGTTTAAATAAGACATGATACCATTTCTTTGATTGACATTAGACTTTAGACTTATGATGTTAAATGTTCAAATTTCTTAAATGAATCAAAAAGAAATCATGCATCTCATCGGTATAATCCAAATGTGTGACAATTCGAAGCTTTCCTCCTCCCATTCCGATGATGTGGATATCTTTATCATTTAACATTTTGACAAATGTTTTCTCGTCGACGTCTTTGTTCAATTCGAATATGATGATGTTGGTTTCGATGGGTTGTACTTTTTTAATGACTGCCAACGTTTGCAACACCGCACCAATTTCTTGAGCTTTTTTATGGTCTTCATTTAGTCGATTTATATGATGATCCAAAGCATATAATCCGGCAGCAGCCAAAAAACCAACCTGACGCATATTGCCACCAAAGACTTTTCGATATCTAATGGCCTTTTTCATAAGGGCTTCATCGCCAATTAAAACAGAACCCACAGGACATCCCAATCCCTTACTCAAGCAAACTGAAATGGTATCAAAAATGCCGTATTGTTCAGTCAATTCATTGTTAGCAACTAGTGCATTCCATAGCCGTGCACCGTCAAGATGAAATCCGAACTTATGTTTATCACAGATAGTACGTATTTTTTTTATTTCCTCGAAATCCCAACAGGCTCCACCTCCTTTATTGGTTGTGTTTTCTATTTCCACTAAACTTGTTTGACTGTAATAATAATCAATGGGATTGATTGCTTCCACCACTTGTTCGGCAGTAAACATGCCGCGATGTCCATCAACCAACTTACATGAAACACCACTATTGAAGGACGCGCCTCCAGATTCATAATTGTAAATATGCGCATATTTGTCACAAATAATCTGTTCGCTAGGTTGTGTATGAAGTTTAATGGCAGTTTGATTTGCCATCGTTCCGGAAGGAAAAAATAAAGCATTTGATTTTCTGAACATTTTTGCCAAACGTTCTTCCAGTTGGTTAACCGTTGGGTCTTCTCGAAATACATCGTCTCCAACTTTCGCACTCATCATGGCATCCAACATACCTTTGGTTGGTTGGGTAACCGTGTCACTTCTTAAGTCGATTATCATTTTATAATATTTTTAATGGTAAAATTAAAAAATAATAACTCTAATAATTTCAAGTGTCGATTTTAAAATTTTACATTTGTCGAAATTACTATTTTATGACCACTTCTGACCAAATCAAAGACCTTATTGAGCGCCTTGGTGCCTTAAGGCGGTATCTTTGACGTTGATGCCAAAACTATTGAGATAACCAACGAGGAAGAGCAAACATTCGATCCTAATTTCTGGAATGATTCCAAATCTGCAGAAATCATCATGAAATCCCTTCGTGAGAAAAAAAGTTGGGTACAAGATTACGACAAAACCAAAATTCTGGTTGAAGAACTCGAAGTTTTTTACGAATTCTACAAAGCCGATGATATGTCTTCCAAGGAGCTTGATTTGCATTTTGATAAAACTCTTCAACATATTGAGAAGCTTGAATTTAAGAACATGTTGTCTGATGAAGGCGACAGCTTAAGTGCAGTGCTCCAAATCACAGCAGGAGCTGGAGGTACAGAAAGCTGCGATTGGGCCAGTATGCTTATGCGTATGTATTTGATGTATGCAGAAAAAAGTGGATTCAAGGTTAAAGAACTCAACTATCAAGAAGGCGATGTTGCCGGAATTAAAACCGTAACCTTTGAAATTGAAGGCGAATTTGCTTTTGGATGGCTCAAAGGTGAAAATGGGGTCCATCGATTGGTACGGATTTCACCTTTTGACAGTAATGCAAAACGCCATACTAGTTTCGTTTCTGTCTATGTTTACCCTTTGGTTGATGATACCATCGAAATTGAAGTCAATCCTGCAGATATCGAAATCACAACCGCTCGTTCCAGTGGTGCCGGTGGGCAAAATGTGAACAAGGTAGAAACAAAGGTTCAGTTGACACACAAACCAACGGGGATACAGATTTCATGCTCAGAAACGCGTTCACAGCACGACAATAGAGCTAGGGCCATGCAAATGCTGAAATCTCAATTGTACGAAATAGAGCTTCAAAAACAATTGGCACAACGTGAGGATATAGAAGCGGGAAAAATGAAAATCGAATGGGGTAGCCAAATCCGTAATTACGTGATGCATCCTTACAAATTGGTAAAAGATGTACGAAGCGGGCATGAAACTGGAAATGTAGATGCAGTCATGGATGGTAACATCGACGAATTTCTAAAGGCATATTTGATGATGATGGGGCAAAAGGATGAAAATGCCAACGAATTGTAAATAAATGATAGCGCTCTCAAAAATAGTCGTTATCATCTTTGGTTTATTTTTAATTGGCGCGGGTTTGCTGATGCTTTTCAAGCCAGATAAAGCCCGTGCAACTTTACGAAAAGCAGGAAGCACCAATTTAGTCAATTATACCGAGATTACTTTAAGAATGGTTCCTGCCGCGGCAATGATTCTGTATTCAGATTTTTCAAGATATCCAGAAGCTTTTAAAATAATTGGTTGGTTCATGATTGCCACCTCGATGGTTTTATATATGGTACCTCGAAAATTGCATCACGACTATTCATTAAAATCTGCTGAGATTTTAAAGCCGAAATTCTTTCGAATGCTTTCGCCACTTTCGGTTTTATTTGGATTGATGATCATTTATTCAGTTATTTAATAATTTAGTATGATAAAAATAAAAAATATAATTTTTGACCTTGGAGGTGTTCTTATCGATTGGAATCCAGAATATGTGTTTCTTGATGTTTTCAAAGGAGATAGAGAAAAAATGGCCTGGTTTTTTGATAACATCTGCACTAACGATTGGAATGAAAACCAAGATGCTGGATATCCACTTTCAAAAGCCACGGAAGAAAGAGTAAAATTGTTTCCAGAACACGAAGAACACATAAGAATGTATTACGGCAGATGGGAAGAAATGCTTGGTGAATCAATTCCTGTAACTGTTGATATTCTCAAACAACTCATAGATTTCAAAAGTTTTAAAATGATAGCCTTGACAAATTGGAGCCATGAAACGTTTCCGATCGCTTTAAAAAAGTTCGATTTTTTGCATTGGTTTGAGGGCATCGTGGTATCTGGAGAAGAAAAAACACGAAAACCCTTTAATGATATTTATGAATTGACTTTAAGACGATTCAATATCCAAGCTGAACAATCCTTATTTATCGATGATAATCTAAGAAATATTGAAGCAGCGAAAGCATTGGGCATTCAAACAGTTCACTTCACTTCGCCTCTCAATTTGAAACAAGAACTAAAAGCGTTCAATATTTACACTAACTAAGTATTTGTACTTCAGTAATATAAGAATTTTCTTATTTACATTTCTTGAAAATCGTTATTTGTCTTATAAAAAGCATTAGATTTGGAAGTCCCCAAAATTGAAATGATGATTGTTATTTACCATAACCCAAGTTGTAGCAAATCTCGTGAAACTCTGGAAATTCTAGAAACCCACAAAGAAGATATCCAAATCATTAAATATCTTGATTCGCCCCTTAAAGCAGAAAAACTTACCAAAATAATTAAGCTTCTAAAAATCAGACCTATTGAACTCATCCGCGAACACGATATTCTTTGGAGGGATAATTTCAAGCATTTGGATTTCACCGACGAAGAACTTATCGAGGTCATGGCAAGCTATCCCCAATTGATCGAAAGACCCATCGTAATTAATGGAAACAAAGCTGTGATTGGAAGACCTCCAACAAAAGTCATTGACATTCTCTAACCTTTTTTCTTTAACACAAATTTAACCGTTAGACTTTAAACCAAGTTCTACTTTTGTCATCTTATTAAAAAACCATTAACTATGTTTTTTAGGATTTGTAAGATTACCATCGTATTGCTTGCCATGAGTTCCTTTTCAGTCTCTGCTCAAAATGATGATGCCGAAAAACAACGTGCGGCATTTGAGAAAAAAGCACTAGAAGAATTGGATTCCCTAACTCAGGAATTTGTAAGCCAACTCCAAGTCGATGATTTCCAGAAGGAAATCATTAAACAAAAAATCCATACTTATTTTCAGGAACGTAAAAAAATCTATTACAATCAACATTTAAAGTATTTTGAGCGTGAAGAACAACTCTCAATCCTCACGAACACTCATTTTTCAGATATCAAGGAAATGATAATTGAAGAAACTATGGAGCAAATCAAAACTTTTGTGAAAGATGGAGGAGCAGAAATGAAAAAAGAGAAAAAGAAAAAGAAAAAGAAAAAAGACTAAAACGCATGAAGCATATTAACAATCTCTTTTTAGCGATAATTTTATTCAGTTTTACAACTGCACAAGCTCAAAATGACATAACGATTACTGGAAAAGTGATTGACAAAGATATCAGTCAACCATTGGAATATGCCACGATTGCATTTTTCAGTATAAAAGACAATAAAATAATTACAGGTGGCATAACCGATTTACAAGGTAATTTCTCTATTGAAGTACCATCGGGGACCTATGATATAACTGTTGAATACATCTCATATAAAACCAGCACAATTCCAAACAGGACTTTAGATAAAGATACTGATCTAGGCACTATAAGCATTGGAGTAGATGCACAAGCCTTGAATGAAGTTACCGTAATAGCCGAAAGAACGACAGTAGAAATTAAATTGGACAAAAAAATCTATAATATAGGTAGTGACCTTACGACTTTTGGCGGCACAGTGAGTGATGCATTGAATAATATCCCATCGGTATCTGTGGATATTGAAGGAGGTATTAGTCTTAGAGGAAATGAAAACGTGAGGATTCTTATTAATGGAAAACCTTCGGCATTGGCAGGGTTTGGTGATACAAACGTTTTGAGCCAGCTTCCAGCAGAAGCTATAGAGCGCGTAGAGGTCATTACATCTCCTTCTGCAAGATATGATGCAGAAGGAACAGCTGGAATATTGAATATCATTTTAAGGCAAAAAGAAACTTTGGGTTTTAATGGATCATTAAATTTGAACGCTGGTAATCCTGATAATTACGGGCTTAACACAAATTTAAACTTAAGAAAAGAAAAATTTAATCTTTTCACTAATCTTGGTTTTAGATATTTAGATGCCCCAAGAAATAGTTTTAGTGATACAAATTATTTTGATAGGTTGATAGATGGAACAATTGCAATCCCGAAATTCGAAAGAATTCGTGAAGACCAACAGGTGGAGCGTTTGAACCGTAATTACAATGGCAGTTTGGGAATGGAATATTTCATCGATGATGATTCATCTATAACGGGTAGTGTGTTTTATAGATATGGTGAAGATGCTGATTTATCCTTAAACAATAGCGACCGCTTTAATATGGGCTCTGTTGTTGAACAAACCTTACGCCGTGAAAAACAGACGGAAGAGGATAACAGCTACCAAATTTCATTAAATTACATTAACAGATTCGATGACAAAGGTCAAGAATTGACTTCCGATATTCAATTTGGTGGCGATAAGGAAATACAACAAACAGGTATTTCTGAAAACTATATTACCACGCAGCAAACCGATCCCGAACGATTCCAGATAGAAGAGGTCTTTACTACTGAAAAACAATATGACTATCTTATACAAGCTGATTATGTGCTACCGTTAGGCGAAGATAGCCGATTTGAAGCAGGTTACAGAGACAATTACCAAAACACAAACACCGATTACAATTTAAATCAAGAAAACATTGATACTGGCAATTTAGTACTTAATGATACTCTTTCAAATATTTTCGATTATACAGAGCATGTAACAGCTCTTTATAGTCAGTATGGTTCTAAGTTCGGTAAATTTTCCTTTCTATTGGGACTTCGATTGGAAAACACAAGGTTAAAAGGGGATATTGATTCGAGGCTTACAGATGAGGAACTTATTGAGGCCTTTGGATTCCCAATAGAGACTAAATTTGATAATAATTATTTAGGTCTTTTCCCTACCATAAACCTTATTTATAATCTTGCTAAAGAAGAGGAAAAAGAAGAAAGTATAACATTAGGATACAATAGAAGAATCAATAGACCACGTGGGTGGTTCATCAACCCATTCCCATCGCGTTCTAGCCGGACAAATGTATTCCAAGGTAATCCTAATCTACAACCCGCATTTTCAAATGCATATGATTTGGGATATTTAAAACGTTGGGATGATTTGACGATCACCACTTCCATCTACTACCAACACGAAACCGATTCTTTTGAACGCGTAGAAGAAAATACAGGGCAGCAAACCACTGATGGCATCGACATAATTAGAACCATTCCTGTCAACCTTTCCTCCAATGATAGAATCGGTGCAGAATTCGCCATCCTTTACAACCCAACAAAATGGCTAAGACTTAACTCAAGTTTCAATTTCTTCCAATTTGAAACAGAAGGCCAATTTAATGGTATAGATTATGGGGCAAAAAACACCAGTTATTTTGCGCGTTTCAGCTCTAAACTCACACTACCCGCGAAGATAGATTGGCAAACCAATATATTCTACAGTGGCGCCCAAGAAAATGCACAAACCAAAACCGACGGTATCTTTTCAATTGACCTAGCCTTCAGTAAGGAAATTTTCAAAGACAAAGCCACAATTTCCTTAAATGTAAGAGACCTTTTGAATTCAAACAAAAGAAACTCATTCACTACTACCGAGTTGTTTACTCGCGATAGTGAATTTCAATGGAGACAACGTCAAATAACACTCTCACTCATATTCCGTTTCAACCAGCAGAAAAAAGAGCAAAGAGACAGACAAAACGGCGAAAATGGTGGAGAGAATAATGTTTTTGAAGGATAAAGATTTTAAAAAAAACTGAGCACAAAAAAAGCTGTTTCAAAAAATGAAACAACTTTTGATATATCAATGAAACTCTAATTAATGAGTCTTTGCCTTTCTTTTTGCTTTGCGCTCTGCTCGTATTTCGTTAAAACGCTCAATAGATGAACCAAATATCCAATACGGAACCACGAAGGTAATTAAGAAAATCATCAACCAAAATCCAATGGTTAAAATGGTCAAAAAAGCTAAAAATCCTAAATATTGGTCAAATTCAAACATAATAAGTGTGCTTTGTTCTTAATTATATGGCAAAGATAGGAGAAACGATTTAGTTTCACAATACCAAAATTGACATTTATTAACAGGGTTTTAAAGAAGCGCAACTATTTCAAATATATATTGGTCACCAATTGGGAAACATTAGGATGGTCACTTCCACCTAGCGGTTCGATCGTAATATTTAATGATTCTGCATTATTTATATAATTCATAGCCAACATCTCTTTACTCCTATCTATAATCCCCATATTGATCATAACACCATCTACATCTGCCCACATTTGATAATCATGTTGCTCATCTAATTCAGGTAACTGTTTTGTGTTTATGACTACGGTTTTTTTAGAATCATTGACATAACTAATGACTGTGGCATCTGGCATCAAATCATTCCCTCTCAACACATATTTTTCGGTTTCTGGATCATTGATGGTTTCATACCATTTGTTAGTCTCTTCAAGAGATAAGCTTAATTCATCTATATGATTATTCAGATTCATATTTTCTTCATTAACAATCTTTAAGTCATTTTTTACTGAATTCAATTCAGAATACATATATAATGAACCTAACAATAACAAAACACCTATACTGGCAGCTATGGCAAAATAAGAACGGTTTGATTTTTTGGATGTTAAAGGAAGCCTGTTAGTCTGGTTTCTAGAAATACTGATAAATAGTTCTTCTTTGACAGAACTGGATACATCAATGGCATTTTCAAAAGCGAGATTTTCAAAACCTAACTCGATCTCCTCCAATCTTTCTCTTAATTCGGGATAATCTAACAAAGCAACCTCAACCTGTTGGTGCTCACTTAAATTCAGCTCGCCCAAAACGTATTGTTCTAAAATGCCATGTTCTAATATGTAAATCTTATCCATCATCTCACTACCTCAATTAAAATCATCAAATAAGAAATCACTTTTAAATATGATTGCCTTAACATTTTCAAAGCTTGTCTAATATAAGATTTAAAAGTGCCTAATGGTACACCCATTTCTTCGTGTGCTTCCCGATGCGTCAGCCCATTAAAAAACACAAGTTCAATAGCTTTCTGATGGTGTGATTCCAAACTTTCAATGCTACCTTTTAATTTTAAAAAATCCTGTGATTTGGTTTGAGCTTCAGTTATACCTTCATATACACCCATATCTTCGATTTGGATGAGCTTATTGGGTTTACGCAGAAAATTTAACGTTTTGTTTTTTGCTATTTGATATGCCCAGGTATAAAAGCGACCTCTTTCAAAATCATAAGATTCCGATTTTTCCCAAATGGTCATAAATGTATCCTGAAGCAGGATTTTGGCAGCATCTTCATCCCTGCATATTCTTACGATAACGCCATAAAGAGCTCTAGAATAGTTATCGTAAATAACAGACAAAGCCGTTTCATCTTTATTTTGAAGTCTTCTAATGAGTGCCTTATCGTCCAACATTAATGTTAAAAATTTCACAAAATGATCCAAAGGTTCATCCAAAGAATTCAATGCTGTGTAAATATAAATGAAAGTACTTTAAAATGAAAACGAAGTACAGAAATTAGTTAAACCAAAAGATTTAAAAATTATGAAAAAAGTAGTATTAATCTTAACAACATTCGTGGCTTTGTCATTTAGCCAGAAAACAATTGCACAGGGAACCATTGTAGATGTAGCAATTGGAAATGAGAATTTTTCAACATTAGTGGCTGCTCTTACAGCAGGTGATTTAGTGAAAGCATTACAAGGAGATGGTCCATTTACCGTATTTGCGCCAACCAATGATGCCTTCGCTAAAATTGACAATGCAACTTTAAATTCTTTATTGGAGCCAAAAAATCAAAAAGCATTGGCAAACATTCTTACATATCATGTAGTCGCAGGTAAATTAACCGCAACAGATGTGGTTGCTGCTTTGAAACAAGGTAAAGGAAAAGTAGAACTAAAAGCGTTGAACGGACAAACACTGACCGTAATGCAAAAAGATGGAAAAATCTGGTTGAAAGACCAAGCCGGAAATTACAGTGAGATAACCGCTACTGACGTGATGGGAAGTAACGGAGTAATCCATGTGATTGATAGTGTAGTGATGCCTAAATAAATTGGGATAAACTGTTATGAAAAGGAGAAAAAGCATTCACAATTGTGGGTGCTTTTTTGATTTTAAAATATTTAATACCAAAACTGCAAACCAAAATTTTGTTTTGAAATGACTCATTTAAATCAATCCTTTCCTTGATATTATCTTTCTTGAATGACCATAAACTTGATAACTAAAATCAATTTATTCTATAGAATCACCTTTAAAAATCCTAACTTTGTGATGCAATTAATTATCTGAACTTTTATGGATTACAGGATAGATAAAGATACCATGGG
>JBGTDZ010000088.1:0-4937 GCA_041748055.1 Aquaticitalea sp. | reverse complement strand
GGAGAAAACCGTATGGATAGAGATGATTTTGACCCAAGAATAATTTTTATTCAAAAATCGCTTGGTACTGATAGCTATTAAGGTCATGTAGCTAATCACTACAACATAGTCTAATAATAAATTGTAAATTAAAAAATTGTACCATGAGAAGTACATGTTTTCCTTACCAAAAGATTGCATGTAGAGCACTTTAGCCATAAGGACCAAGTCAAATAGCAGATAAAAGCCCGCCAAAAGCAAGACGAGATTTAGATCTATCAATTTCCTTTTTCTTCTTAAAAAATTCATTGTATTCCTATTTTTTCCAGAAAATCCTTTTTATGGGCTTTACTGATGTGCAACAATATATTATCGGTCATCCTGGCATCAATTTCAGAAAAATCAGAATGAACAATTTCCTTGACATGATTGATGTTGACTATACTAGATCTATGGATTCTATAAAAAACCGAGTTATCTAGATCTTCACAAAGTTTACTCAAGGTTTCACGCAATATATATTTTTTGTTCTCCACGAAAATCTCCGCATAATACCCAGACGCTGTAATGTACATTATATCCATCGGATTGATTAAAATCGTTTTATTACCTTGTTTAATCAGGAATTTAGAAGGCTTTTCTAAGTTATCCGGTTTCGTCTTATACAAATTGAACAACTCGATGATTCGCCTTTCGAAGTTGGCATCCGCTTCAGTTTTTGTAGTTCTCAAAACCTTATCTATAGTCCTGAAAAAGCGTTGGTCCTTAAACGGTTTGAGAAGGAAATCGAAAGCCTCAACGTCAAAAGCTTTCAAGGCATAGTTATCATAGGCCGTGACAAATATTACAATTGGTTTTGGCGAAATCCCAATCTTTTGAAGCACTTCAAAACCATTCATGTCCTTCATATTAATGTCGAGAAAAATGAGGTCTGGACGGAGTTGCTCAATGGAGGTAATTGCAGTCTTGCCATTAGAGCATTCACCAAGCACTTCAATTTGAGGTACCTGTTCCAATAATTTCAATACCCTTTTGCGCGCCAGTTCTTCATCATCTATGACAAGTGCTTTCATAATTTTTTTATAATGCAAAAAATTAATTTCCTTCAAAAAAATACAACAAGGATAAAGTTATTTAATCTCATCCAACTATGAAATATATTTTTTATAAATAATATCATTTCATTTAAATAATGATGTTATATCACAAAATAGGCCACCAGAATGTTCAACCCCAATGACCTTTTGTTGCTTGTAAAAGACACTGCCTTTTTCCTAATTGCTGGATACTACAGCATAATTTTTACCTGTGGCATCTATCTTAACGTTTCGCTTTTGATTTCCATTTTTCAGCGTTAACTTATATATTGCCCTATCTATAATTGCTCCGTTGGTATTTGCTATATAGTTATTTTTTATCAATGTCCAACCTTTATTGGCGTTGTAAACTTCCAATCTCAAAGGATAAGGCAACAACAGATTTTTGAAATGTTGTTGCGTTGAAAGCAGATTGCCATGGTCATCATAATTAGCTACCAAATGGCCTTTAGAACTTTTGAACGTGACTTCATATGAATCATATTCCTTATCGTCCACAAGGGCAATAAAATTACGGATGTTAAAATTTTCATTCAAGAAGCCAATAGGGTTATTTACAAATTCAGCCGCATAGCGTTTTTTGATCGTATAGGAAAAACGATCTCCATCTTGGATTACTTTCGTACCTAGAGGTGAAAATCCGATTTTGACTTCCTCCAATTCTGTTACTTTCTGTGCTTGCCCCATCGCAGCATAAAATAGGAATACTGATAAAATAATTAAAGTTTTCATAATAAATAGATTTTTAAGATTACTGTTCGATTTTTTGATTTTTAAATTGACCATTAATGATTTACAACCACTAAATTACTTGAAGAAGTCTTTGAGAATTATGAATTGATGTGAACAGCTAAACTTTGATAACAAACAGTCCAAATTTTGAAATGAACAACTACAGAAGGACGGTATCCATCAAAGCGTTTGAATTAATTTGAGCCTAGAATACACTATTACAATGACTCACGACTCGCTCAAAAACGCATGAATTCTGGAATCAAACAATTGTTCGCTGTGATTGGAAATGGTAATGGATTCTCTCTGGAAGGTTTATAACAAAGCGATTGGGGAAATATCCCTTTCAATAATGACGTTCTCTCATTAAATGATTCATCTATTTGTAATGGAGAAATTGTAAAAAGATTAGGACAAATTAAAACGAGCCTTATCATCATCGATACAGGCTCGTTTTCGTTGCTAGTTCCTAGTGTAGAAACATTATTGTTTTTAATGCTAAAATCAATAAGTCTTATAAGTTTCTTTCCGCTTTTTTAGTTGTTTTTCCAAATCGCTAATGGTTTCCTTCACTGCCATTTCATAATTTTTCTCATTAGATGTTGCAAAAATACGAGGGCCAGGCAGACTTAATTGGATGTTGCATATTTTGCTATCTACTGGCTGATTTTTGTCTTCCTTAAAGAACACTTCTGCATTGATAAGAAATTCATATTTATTGGCCAATTTATTCAATTTTTCAGTGGCATGATTTGACAACCAGTCGCTGGCGTCAATATCTACATATTGGAAATTTACAGTCATAATTATTTATTTATTTATAAATGAAAGATACCTTAATTTTTCAAAATTGATATGCTAATAATTCTTAAAATAAGTATAATTTTTTCCTAACAATGTTGAATTTCTTATTCAATTCTTTTAATCTGTAATGAATTAAATTTTGCTACGTCTTAAAAAAAATTAATCGCAATCAATTAGGATGAAGTTTATATTTTTTTTAACGACATTGCTAACTTCGAATGTTTTTTCACAAGGAAAAATTGATGGGTTTTATCGTGGTCAAGGCAGCGCAACCACTGTTCTAGGTTTGGGTTATGAAGACTCAAAGCACTATTTTGCAGGACGAACCAAAGTGGACCTATCTAGAAAACTATATTATGCAAACTTATTTGCCTCCTATGGGATTTCCGAAAATTTAGATGCACAAATCAGTATCCCTTATTTAATAAGTGATGACAATAAGGATTTTCAGGACGTCAGCTTTTTTGCAAAATATCGTTTTTATCAAAATGAGACGGAAAGTGGCAATCTTCAATTGAGTTTTGGAGCTGGACTTTCAACACCAATCAGCGATTATGACATTGGTGGTTTATATGATTTGGGGCAACAAGCGACCATTATTGATGTTCGTGCGATGTTGCATTATCAATATAAAAATAATTGGTTTACAACATTACAAAGTGGCTTCTCTTATAAATTTGAAGAAGTGCCCAACAGTTTGCCGTTTGCTATGAAAATCGGGAAAGCGGGTTCTAAATTGTATTATGACGTCTTTTATGAGTATCAATATTCATTTGGAGGTACGGACTATTTGGGCACGCCACGACCACAAAATTTTAGGGAATTTGGCGTGGATTATCATAAAGTTGGAGGTACTGCATTCACACCCATTTTTCAAAATTTAGGCCTTTATGTGAGTTACTCTTATATTTTAGCAGGTCGAAATATATTTCAAGGCCCATCGTATGGTTTTGGATTGTCTTACGATTTTAAAAGGAAAAACTGAAAACTACTTTCGTTCATCCTTCCAAATCAATGTTTTCTTTAGGTCTACACTAAAATCAGGACACTTTTGATCGCCTTTACCGGTAAAGCCTCCATCTGGAACGCAAATTACTTCACAATTGCCATCGTATAAATAATTGTATTGGTCACAGCAAGGGGAGTTAAAATAATAGTACGTATTGCCATCGGCTTCCCATTTCCAAACTTCAGCTGGGGGATTTCCGACAGGTTCTATTTTGATGGCTTCAATTTTTGTTTCGATACAAACAGGTAAACCCGCTTTTTGATCTGTGGACTTGCAGGTAAGAACACTAAAAACAATCACTAAAATTGATATTGGATACATATATTTCATTTAAAATGATTTAATTTTCAGTTTAAAATTAAGTTTAATTTTTTATTTCCATAGATTAGAAGGCACTTATAATCTTATAAAATTTCAAAATACATGCAACTCGTCTTCGCCACCAACAACCCAAATAAATTAAAGGAAGTCCAAAGCCTCATGCCAACTCACATCAAATTGTTGAACCTTAGCGATATTGGCTGTGTTGAGGATATTCCTGAAAATCAGCACACAATTGAAGGAAACGCCATTCAAAAAGCCGAATATCTCAAAAATAAATATGGTTATGATTGTTTTGCTGATGACACCGGATTAGAAGTAGAAGTGTTGGATGGTGAACCAGGCGTTTATTCGGCCAGATACGCCGGCGAACAGCGAGATGCTGATGATAATATGGATAAGCTTTTGGAAAATCTCAAAGAACACCAAAATAGAAAGGCTCAATTTAAAACAGTGATTGCATTACATCTAAACGGAACACTCCAAACGTTTACAGGAATTTGTAAAGGGGAAATCACGAAAACTAAACAGGGTAACGGCGGTTTTGGTTATGATCCAATTTTTAGGGCAAATGGTTATGAGAAAACCTTTGCGGAAATATCTCTTGAAGAAAAAAACCAGATTGGGCATCGCGGAAAGGCTGTCAAACAATTGGTTGTTTTTTTATCTAAACAGCTTGCAAATACTTTATAATATTTGTAACATCTTGAATAGTTCTGCGTCATATTATCCGTAAATCCTGTATCTTGCCTTGTGCTTGTTCAGCCATATTTTAAACATAAAACACTGAACCTTAAATCCTAATTTAATAATGTCCAAAGTCATCCACATTAGAAACATCGTCCGTAATTTTATTTTGGGCAGTGAAACAGTTTATGTTTTAAAAGGGATTGATTTGGATATTGAACGTGGTGAATATGTGGCCATAATGGGGCCTTCGGGTTCGGGAAAATCGACTTTAATGAATCTTTTGGGATGTTTGGATACGCCCACTT
>JBGTDZ010000087.1:0-3546 GCA_041748055.1 Aquaticitalea sp. | reverse complement strand
GTAAGTGACATTGCTAATTTACCGCTTGAAGCGGTCTGTCTTGAGGATACTAATCGCAACTGTCTTTCCAAATATGGCATACGAAGTAAACTCTTTTGCCCTTGCGGAAAAGGGTTGCTTTTTTTCTGGGCAGTCGATGTTTGCCAAACGCACCTTCACCAGGGTGGAGTCAGCAGTGAGCAGTTTGAAGGTGTCGCCGTCCATGATGCCGACTACTTTTCCTGTAAGAGTTTGGGCACTGGTTAGCAATGTTGCTATTAGGCAGATGAGATATAGGCTGGTTTTGAGAATTTGCATCCTTACATCACCTTTTGTGCTAAATACTTTTGAACTTCATACACATCAATACTCTTATTGAATTTTTTACTCACAGAAGGCACATCTTCACTGGAAATCCAAATCTTGAGTTCTGCATCCAAATCAAAAGTACCCGAGGTCTCCAATGAAAACCTGGAGATGTTTTTATAGGGCATGGACTTGTATTCAATTTTACTGCCCGTGATGCCTTGGACGTCAATGAGGATGAGGCGTTTGTTTGTAAACATAAAAACGTCCCTGAAAAGGGCGAAACCAAGTTCTATCTGTTCGCCATCAATTAGGAGGCGTTGGTATTTTTCGGTGAGTATTTCAGTTGAAATGGTGTCGGCGTTGCCGAGAAGTTTGTTGAGGAGGCCCATAATTTTTTATTTGAAATATAAACATAATTTGGAGATCATAGCTCCATATTGAAAATTTGACCAGTTTTGAGATGGAATATCGCAGAAGATATAAGATTTCGTTTGAAAACTATATTGGTTAGGTTTTATTTTAGCGATGACATAGATGTTATAGTCATATGTATATGCTTTTACTTCATAAAGCCATTCCGAATTGAGAATCTAGTTCGCTATTGAAGATTTAATACCCTTTCTCTATTATAAAGTCTTTTAAATCGTCACAAGACACATTTTGTGCACAAACGACACCGATATTCATTATTACAAGAAGTTGAATGATTTTTTTCATATGAATAGTTTTGTTTACAACTCAAACCTAACCCTATAAAAAAAAGAACCATGCGGAAACCCGCATGGTTCATGTATATTATATATTATTAGTTACCAGTTCCTTTTTTATGTATTTCTTATAGAATTATGCCAGCGGGATGTGACGTCTGGCACACTTCCATCCATCACATCATTAATTATTAGCAGAAATCTGGCCTCGTATCTCTCCTCCAGGATATGCTACTGTGTGAATATTCACATAAGCATTCCCGGCCGCCATGTTGTTTAATAGGGTCTGCAAGTCACCACCCATTAATGATCCCACAAGATTTCCACTGGTGATGACTCCCTCGGCAAGGATGCCGTTGGTGGTGCCTTCAATCAATTGCGGAGGTGGGCCAGAAGGATACAACCAAACCACAACCCCACCATTCATCCCTGCTGGTGCAAGATGGATATGGGCCATTAAGACGTCATCAAGGTTTGCGACAATCAGTTTATAAGACAATTCCGATCCATCCTTGCTGAGTTTAAAGATGGCCTGGCCTGTGGCTGTGGTACTTGCGGCGGGAACTTCCTGGTCTCCAGTCAAATGTGCACGAAAGCTATGTACCTTCTGTTTTTCCGTTGTATTGCTTGCTGCTTTCAGTTCATTAGAGGTCATTTCCTCTACTTCAAGCGCTTCTTTTTGACAGGATGAAAAAAGGAAAAAAGCCAACACCGCATACATTATAATTTTTGTTTTCATAGTCTTATAGTATTAAAATTAAACATTGATATTCATTTGTCACGTTACTATTGAAGGATACGCTTCAGCAACAGCACTCAAGGTAGGAGGTGTTCTTTGATACGGGAATGCTAAAGTTGTTGAAAAGAAATGAATTAAAATTGTATAAATCCGAACTCCCTGCGAATGTCTCCCTGTCGAGGAAGGGAATTCTGCACTATAAATGATATATAGTTTTTCTGAAACTATCTAATGATTTTTTAAAATCTGTAGGTGTTTTTTGAGTATATTTTTTTAGGTCCCTGATGGCATGGGATTGGTCATAATAGCCTGCATCTACTGCCATGGAGGTTAACTTTGTATGTGGATTTTTTGCCAGAAGTGTTATAAATCTATTCAGTCGCGCAATAGATATCAATTGAATGGGTGTAAGTCCGAATTGAACCAAGAATTTTTTTTCCAGCCAACGTGATGAATATCCTGAATTTTGTGCCATCCTCTCCACATTATATTCAGGGAAATGAGAGATTTGGTGAAGACAATTTGAAACTAATTTAAAATCCTGTTTCATTTCTGAATTCGCCTTGAGAAACATACGGTCTACAAGCACTATCTTTTTCGAAAAATCAAGTTCAGAATACATAATGGAACGTAAATGATTGAGAAAAGGTTGAGGGCAAACGTCGTCCAGCATATTTGCTTTTTGTTTTAATAAGGACAAAGGGGTTTTTAATATGGCACAGGCCAAGAGCGGTGTCATTCTAATTCCGAAAGTTCTTGATCCCTTATAAAAAATGATTTCCTTACGCCGATGAAGAATCGGACTTATAAAAGGTCTATCTATCTTTTCATTATCGGTTTTAATGAACACACTATTTTGAAGAGGAAAAATGAGATCCATATGAATTGCAGGAAGCATGCTAATTTCTAACTGTTCCTTTTCATACGCTTCCAAATTCATTTCCCAACAGAATTTTATGGAAGAACATTTAAAATTATATCCATTACTTGTTAATATGGGTACTGGTTTTTCCATATTATTTACTGCTTCTGGAATAAGATTAGTGAATTAAAAAAACAACTATATATTTTGTGCCGATATTTTATTTAAAGATATGTAATAATTCTGAACATCAATTGCTTTTGAAACAACAACAATGGCGGAATGTATTGGGATCGCTATTTTTAGGTCGAAGCTAGCACCAAGTGATATCAACCAGATAAATTATGTGCGGAGTCAACGGTTCGGCTCGTATGTTTGTAGTTCCGTGGGTTAGCTTGAACCTTTGCAAATACATACCAAATTGAAAATCCTCCCACGCCAAAAAGCGTGGCAGGTCGGATTTGCTTTCAGCCAGTTCGCTACGCTCGTGTTCCAGATGAGTTTTGTACTTTTAATGTTTCGAGCCGAAACACCTGTCTGCCGACAGGCAGGCGCAACGGCTCATACACAACTACGCAACCCACAGATTCTATAAGGAGTTTGTGGTTTTTTTGTTTCAATAAACATGAAAACCCTTAAAAAATTCGTAGTTCTACGCATATGAATTCTCCTTTATTTTAACGTACTTGCTATAATATTAAGCAAGAGGTGTGTTTAGCCACCCATATCAGTGGGGTAAACACACCTTTTTAAGGATATATATACGGAATAAACACACCAGTGTGTTTATCCCTACGTTGTGCTTCATTTTGACCCGTCCTTGCTCTATTCAATAACCTAACGCAATAAATAAAAATTTAGATTTGTTATATGCATAAAAAAAACACCTTATTAAAGGTGTTTTTTCTTTTACATTATATTAATCTACAGCTAACACCCTAATGTTTAAC
>JBGTDZ010000086.1:0-5204 GCA_041748055.1 Aquaticitalea sp. | reverse complement strand
GCGATTCGTCCAACCGATTTTTCAGTACACTCCGTAACAATAGATAGAGACCAAGCACGTTTGTATGATTTAATCTGGAAACGCGCCATCGCTTCACAAATGAGTGAAGCGGAACTCGAACGCACCAATGTTAAAATCAATGCTTCAGCTCATAAAGAACAGTTTACTGCAAATGGCGAAGTCATCACTTTTGACGGATTTTTGAAAGTTTATCTCGAAGGTACAGACGATGAGGATACAGAGCAGGAGAGCATGTTGCCAGCAATGAAGACCAATGAAAACTTACTTAATAATTATATCACTGCCACTGAACGTTACACGCGTCCTCCATATCGATATTCAGAAGCTTCATTGGTTAAACAATTGGAAGAATTGGGCATCGGACGTCCATCTACATATGCACCAACCATATCTACCATCCAGAATCGGAATTATGTAGAAAAAGGGAACGTGGATGGAACAGAGAGAAATTATTCTCAATTGACTTTTAAAGCAGGAAACATAAAGGAAAAGCAATTGGCAGAGAAAGTAGGTTCTGATAAAGGAAAATTAGTACCTACAGATGTTGGCATGATTGTGACCGATTTTCTTGTGAATCATTTTGGAAGTATTCTCGATTATAACTTTACTGCCAAAATGGAAGAAGATTTCGATAATATCGCAGAAGGAAAAGAAGATTGGACCAAGATGATGAAGAATTTCTACAAGGATTTTCATCCGCAGGTGGAGAATGTGCAGGAAAATGCTGAGCGAGAATCGGGCGAACGAATTTTGGGCAAAGACCCTAAAACGGGAAGGACTGTGTTGGTTCGTTTAGGCAAATTCGGCCCAATGGTGCAAATCGGAACACCCGATGAAGAGGAAAAACCACAATTTGCTAGTTTACTCCCAGACCAACAATTAAATTCCATTTCCTATGAAGAAGCGATGGAATTGTTCAAACTGCCTAAGGATTTAGGAACTTATGAAGGCCAAACCATAGAAGTAAACAATGGTCGCTTTGGTCCATATGTAAAATTTGGTGATTTGTTTGTATCCCTTCCTAGCGGTATGGATCCTATGAGTGTTGAATTGGACGATGCAATTCAACTTATTAATCAAAAGCAAAAAGCTGATGCACCTATATATAGGTATAACAATTTGCCAGTTGTTAAAGGCAAAGGCCGTTTTGGACCATTTATCAAATGGAATGACATGTTTATCAATGTCAGTAAAAAATATGACTGGGACAATCTATCTGATAGCAATATTACAGAATTGATAGAAGATAAGATTCAAAAAGAAAATGATAAATTGATTCATGATTGGAAACCAGAGGGAATTAAAGTAGAGAAAGCCCGCTGGGGAAGACATACTGTTATAAAGGGAAAAACCAAGATTGAATTAGATAAATCGGTGGATGTTTCAAAAATGACATTGTATGATGCCATGACACTCATAGAAAGTAAAGCGCCTAAAAAGAAGACAGCTAAAAAAGCATCATTAAAAAAGACTATTTCAAAGAAGAAATAATTTTTTATGATTTAAAATCAAAAGATACTTTGATAAATTTTCAATCTTATTCCAAAAAAAATACCAGATTCAGATTAATTGTATCATATTTTTATTTGGATGCGATAAGATATATGAAATATTCTATTGATATTTGTGTTTGTAAAACAATTTAAGAATTGACATACAAAAGATTGCATGAATTTTAATTTTTTATCGCCAGTATCCGATTCGGTTTTGGCTCACAATGAATTGTTATCGGAACAGGCTCTTGGAAAAAAAATCAAGATTCACTCTAAACAATTGGGTATCCCTGATTTGGAGGGGGTGAAAATCGCAATTCTTGGGGTCTTGGAAAATCGGAACGATGTCAATTATATAGGAGAGAATATTAGTTTTGAAACTTTACGTATCAATTTTTATTCGTTGTTTCCAGGAAATTGGCATACTGAGGTTGCCGATTTGGGGGACATCCTTCCTGGAGAATCGGTGGATGATACATATTTCGCACTAAAGACAACCTTGTCTGTATTATTGGAGAAAAAAATAATACCTATTATATTAGGAGGCAGTCAAGATTTGACCTATTCTAATTACAGGGCTTATGATACCTTCTCACCAATGGTGAATATCGTCAATGTGGATTCCAATTTTGATTTGGGCGATGCTTCACAACCCATTAAGAACAATAGTTACTTAGGGAAAATCATATTGGATAAGCCTTATAATCTGTTTAACTATTCAACTATTGGGTATCAAACCTATTTTAATTCGCAAGAAGAAATAGATTTAATGGAAAAATTGTATTTTGAAGCCTACCGCCTTGGTGAGATTTCGAAATCCATACATGTGGTAGAACCGGTGATGCGGGATGCTCATATTGTAAGTTTGGATTTAAAATCAGTAAAAGCGTCTGAGGTTTCTACAAAACAAAAATATTCCCCAAATGGATTTGATGGCAAAGAAATTTGTGCCATTTCAAGATATGCGGGCATAAGCAATAAAGTCTCGTCTTTTGGAGTCTATGAATATCATCCCTCAAAGGATGATCATAGCACGGAATTATTGATTGCCCAGATTCTATGGTATTTCATCGAGGGGGTCAATTGTAGAGTTAAGGATGATGATTTTGGAAACGATGCCAACTATCAAAAATTCAACGTGTTGGTAGAGGAAGAAGAACTTATTTACTATAAAAGTATCAAAACTGGACGTTGGTGGATTGAGATTCCTTTTTTGCCGAACGTTAATAATAAATTAAAAAAGCATACGTTATTACCTTGCATGCATGAGGATTATATTGAAGCAAGCCACGGTAAAATACCGGAAAGATGGTACAAGGCGTACAAAAAAAATAGTTTTTAACTATCTCTGTAAAATGTAGTGCAATACTTAATTCGTCGACGAAATGCATTATTTTTAGGATAAAGTGCAAAAAAAATCAAAAAAAAATTGTTTATTTGAAAATATATAGATATGTTTACTGCCTTGAATTTTAAGACCAATTTAAAACTAATATTTTAACCTCGAGTTTATATGAATATGAAGAAGTTTGTTTTATTAACCGCTGTTTTAGCTCTTTTAGTTAGTTGTAGCTCTGGTGACAGAGGAGAACTAGTAGGAGTTAAGGGAAAAAAATGGCATCCCGAAAAGCCTTATGGAATGACTCTTGTTCCTGGTGGAGCCTTTATTATGGGTAAATCGGATGATGATTTGGCTGGTGTTCAAGATGCACCTACAAAAACTGCCACTGTAAGTGCTTTTTACATGGACGAAACAGAAATCACAAATGGTGAGTACCGTCAGTTTGTGTATTGGGTACGGGATTCAATCCTTAGAACCAAATTGGCTATTCTGGCTGACGAGGTTGGTCAAACTCCTGGTACAGGAGGGATCGGTGAATTTGCTTTTAAAGATGCAGACCCGGAATCCATGTCAGTTTATGAAAAGTACATGTATGATAACTATAGTGGACTAGGTCCGACAGGATATGAAGGCAGAAAATTGAACCATGATGCGGATTTGATTTTCGATACATCTGATTATCCGGACGAATACTATGCAGAAATTATGGACACCATGTATTTGCCAATGGAGGAATCTTATAATGGTCAACGTACCTGGGATGTGAGAAAATTTAAATTTCAATACACCTATATGGACATTGCGAAGGCAGCAAAAAACAAAAATCAAAAGCGTTCTGAATTTATCATACAGGAAGAAGTAGAAGTTTATCCGGATACCACCGCTTGGATTAGGGATTTCGCTTATTCCTATAATGAGCCAATGCACAACGATTATTTTTGGCATGAAGCCTATGGAGAATATCCTGTGGTTGGAGTTTCTTGGAAACAAGCCAATGCCTTTTGTCAATGGAGAACTCTAAACAAAAATGGCTATCAAAGAAGTAAGGGAGCACAACCTGTTAACAGATTCAGATTGCCATCTGAGGCGGAGTGGGAATATGCTGCTAGAGGGGGGCTCCAAGGAGCAACCTATCCGTGGGGCGGGCCCTATGCTAAGAATGATAGAGGTTGCTTTATGGCAAACTTTAAACCATTACGCGGAGATTATGCAGCAGATCAGGCACTATATACTGTTGAGGCAAAATCTTATGACCCTAACGACTTTAACCTATATAATATGGCAGGAAATGTATCTGAATGGGTAAATGGTTCATACGACCCTGGTTCTTATGAATATATGTCTACTATCAATCCTAATGTAAACGATGCGGACAACCAACGTAAAGTGGTACGCGGTGGTTCTTGGAAAGATGTAGCATATTTCTTGCAAGTTAGTTCAAGGGATTATGAATATGCCGATTCTGCAAGAAGTTACATAGGGTTCAGGACAGTTCAGGATTATATGGGAGTAGATGTTACCGCTAATGCTGGGAATGGAACAAACAGAAAATAACCTCAATAAAATCAAACAACAACAAACTAAATTTAACATTAATCTACTTAAGTATTTAACTTAACTAAAACTAAAAATTATGGCACAATCTAGAGCAAGTAAAAAATTAATGAACATGGTATATGGTCTAGGAGCAGCAATTGTAATCCTTGGCGCATTATTTAAAATCATGCATTGGCCTTTTGGTAACCTGATGCTTATCATCGGTCTAATCACAGAATCGATAGTATTTACGTTTTCAGCTTTTGAACCAGTTGACGACGATTTGGACTGGTCATTGGTATATCCTGAATTAGCTGGAGGACAAGGTATCAACAAAAAAGATCAACCTAAAGATGCTGAAGGCCTTCTGTCTAAAAAATTGGACGAATTATTGAAAGATGCTAAAATTGATGCTGAATTAATGGCTAGTTTGGGCAGCAGTATCAAAAATTTTGAAGGAGCCGCCAAAGGGATTACCCCGACCGTGGATTCTATGAATGCGACCAGAAAATACGGAGAAGAACTCTCATTGGCCGCTGCTCAAATGGAGTCTTTGAACAGTCTTTACAAGGTTCAAATGGATGCTGCAAGCCGTCAGGCTTCTATCAATGAAGAAGCAGTTGAAAACGCAACCAAATTAAAAGAACAGATGCAAGCTATGGCTTCTAACCTGTCCTCTTTAAATGGTGTATATGGTGGAATGCTTTCTGCAATGAACAGAAATAATTAGTATAAAGTTTAACCAAGTTTTAATTTAACTACTTAAAAACTAATTAAGATGGCAGGAGGAAAATTATCCGCAAGGCAGAAAA
>JBGTDZ010000085.1:0-27010 GCA_041748055.1 Aquaticitalea sp. | reverse complement strand
GTTGTCCATCCTTTTCGGTTGAGCAACTTTTGCAACTCATAATGTTTTATATAATATCCGTTAATCTAAATAACGGATGAAGATTAGTAAATAATTTTAAAACGTAAAGATAAGATTATTTATTAAGTAGATATCATGATACATACTATCAAATTGATTGATCATAATAATGATTATTACTTTACGTTTCTTTCTTTAATATTTCAAAAATATTTCTCAAATCTTTTTTATAGGACAAATGGTCTGCCCGACCTTTTTTGAAAATGTCATTGCTATTTCCTTGTCCTTTTCGCATGGATTTTTGTTTTTCATTAGGTAAATGATGGACTTCCATACACATAGAAGAACAGCAATTGTCCATTTTCTCTTTGCATTCATCACATTGTATAAATAGCAAATGACAAGCATCATTGGCGCAGTTGGTATGCAAATCGGCCGGACTTCCACATTGGTGGCAATGAGCAATGACATCTTCCGAAATACGTTCGGAACGTCGTTGATCAAACACAAAATTTTTACCGATGAATTTATTCTCTAGCCTTTCGGCTTCTACCTCCCTTACGTAATTGATGATACCACCTTCCAATTGATAGACGTTTTTAAAGCCTTTGTGCTTGTAATAAGCACTTGCTTTTTCACAACGAATGCCTCCTGTACAATACATCACCAAATTCTTGTCTTCTTTATGGTCTTTTAAATCTTCCTCTATCAAATCCAATGATTCCCTAAAAGTATCCACATTTGGTGTAATCGCATTTTTAAAATGACCAATTTCACTTTCATAATGGTTGCGCATATCCACCAAAATTGTGTTCTCGTCTTCAATGAGCGCATTAAATTCTTTCGCACCAACATGTATGCCTTTGTTGGTAACATCAAACGTATCATCGTTCAGTCCATCGGCAACGATTTTATCCCTTACTTTTACTTTCAGTTTTAAAAAGGCAAAATTATCATGTTCCAAAGCGATGTTCAATCGCACATTTTCCAAAAATGAAATGCTGTCGAGATGAGTTTTGAACTCATTAAAATTATCAGCCGGAATGGATAATTGAGCGTTGATACCTTCGTGTGCGACATAAATACGGCCCAAAACATCGAGTTCATTCCAAACCAGGAACAAATGATTTCTTAAAAGTGATGGATTACCAATTTTAGCGTAGGCGTAGAAAGAGACGTTCAAGCGGTCCTTGCCGGCGTGCCCTATTAGTTCTGCTCTTTCTTTAGCACTTAAGGTATTGTACAGTTGCATGCTATACGAATGTTTTAAGGTTAAAGTTGGACGCAAAGGTAAAAAAAAGTCTTCAGTTTTAAGTCGCAGTTCACACTTGACAAATTATAACAAAACAAAAAAGCACTTTGGTCTCTCCAAAGTGCTTTTATTAGGCTAACTCGTTATTATATTTTTAAATTATAAATATTCAAAAAATACAATCCGAGCTAACCTCCATCGGCTTTGCAATTGCCATTTAAAGTAATCGCAATTGAAACACCTAATGCGTTATTAAATACAATTTTCTTAAAATATTTCATCTGTCAAAAAGTTTAAGTTTAATGATTCAGATAAAACGCGTCGCTTTTCAAACGACAGATTTCATAGCAAGATTTCCCAATCTCATTAGGTAGATGCAAAAAGTATAAAAAGGTTGCGTCAGTCCATTGAAAAAATTAAAAGTTGTCGTAATTTAGCCTGAATTAATTAAGAAAATTTACGATAAAATGAGTAGTGAAAAAGACGCGAAATTAAAAGCATTACAACTTACGTTGGATAAATTAGACAAAGCTTACGGCAAAGGGACTGTCATGAAAATGAGCGACAAAGCCGTTGTGGATGTAGAGGCGATTTCTTCTGGTTCTTTGGGCCTGGATATTGCCTTGGGAGTTGGTGGTTATCCACGTGGGCGGGTTATCGAAATATATGGCCCTGAATCTTCTGGGAAAACAACCTTGACCTTACATGCCATTGCCGAAGCACAAAAAGCAGGAGGCATTGCGGCCTTCATTGATGCAGAGCATGCTTTTGACAGGGGTTACGCCGAAAAACTTGGCGTGGATATAGGGAATTTGATTATGTCCCAGCCAGATAATGGTGAACAAGCCCTTGAGATAGCCGATAATTTAATCCGTTCGGGAGCGATTGATATTGTTGTCATCGATTCTGTTGCGGCCTTGACTCCAAAAAGTGAAATTGAAGGTGAAATGGGAGATTCCAAAATGGGATTGCATGCCCGATTAATGTCACAAGCTTTAAGAAAACTGACAGGATCTATAAGTAAAACCAATTGTACCGTAATTTTCATCAACCAATTGAGAGAGAAAATTGGTGTCATGTTTGGAAACCCTGAAACAACCACAGGTGGAAATGCTCTTAAATTTTATGCTTCCGTGAGATTGGATATTAGACGCTCTACACAGATCAAGGAGACCGATGGCAGCGTTACAGGAAACAAAACCAGAGTAAAAGTTGTGAAAAACAAAGTCGCTCCACCATTCAAAACTGCTGAATTTGACATAATGTATGGCGAAGGAATTTCTAAAGTTGGGGAAGTTTTGGATATCGCAGTTGAGAACGAAATCATCAAAAAAAGCGGGTCTTGGTTCAGTTACGAAGATTCCAAATTGGGTCAAGGTAGAGATGCAGTAAAAGCACTCCTCAAGGACAATCCAGAACTTATGGACGAGCTGGAAAAGAAAGTTAGAAAAATAGCAAAGGCTGCCTCTTCAGGTGAGTAAATTATAAAATCCCGAAACAAATCGGGATTTTTTTATTTTTTTCAACGCAACCTTTCCATAATTTTTGCATCTACTGATTGAAAAGGAAAATACCTAAATTGATTTTTAAATTATGAAAAAACTATTTTTATTGTGTTTCTTGTCATTAATGTTGGGCTCATGTAGTTTGGAAAATGACGACAGCAGCGATTTTTATTATGAAATATTACCTATAGAAAGCGTTGACATTCCGTCGGAATTTACGCTTGGTGAAACCTATGAAATCACTGTATCCTATTTACGCCCTACGGGTTGTTATGTCTTTAATGATTTTTATTATACGAGTGAATTAAACCAACGAACGGTGGCAGTTATCAGCACTGTATATCCTAACAGAGATTGTCAACCATTGGAAAACGAACTTGTAGATGTGTCTTTTAACTTTGTTGTGACAAGCAATGGCACATACATCTTTAGGTTTTGGCAAGGTGAGGATGAAAACGGAAATGACACCTATTATATTGTGGAAGTTCCTGTTGTAGAGTGATAAACAGTTTTAACATTAATACCAAGAGGATATTTGAGTTTAGAACAACTCATAGAACAATGTAAAACAAATGATGCTAAAGCTCAAAGCCAAATATATAAACTCTTTGCGAGTAAGTTGTTTTCGCTCAGCTTGAAGTATTCAAGAAATCATGCAGAAGCGCAAGATAATTTGCAAGATGCATTTGTGACTATTTTCAAGAAAATAGCGCAGTATAAAGGCAAAGGTTCTTTAGAGGGTTGGATGAAACGGATTGCCATCAACACAGCGTTGCAACGCTATAGAAGTGTTGGGGTTTTTGACATCATCGGCGAAGATCAAATTGAAGATGTGAGCATCGAAATTGATGATGAAAATATTGGGATTGATTATTTGCTTCAAATCATTCAAGAATTGCCAGACCGTTACCGATTGGTGTTCAACTTATATGCTTTGGATGATTATTCTCATAAGGAAATAGCAGAAATGCTGAATATTTCAACCGGAACCTCAAAATCAAACCTTTCAAGAGCGCGTTTGATTTTAAAAGAAAAAATAGAACAGTACAAGTCGAGCCCTAACTCGCAAACATTATAATATAATGAGTGAAAAAAAACATATAGACCGACTGTTTCAGGAGAAACTCAAAGACTTTGAGGTTGCACCAAATGATTCTGTTTGGGACAACATACATAGCCAGTTGCACAAGGAAGATGAAGGCAATCGCAAAGTCATTCCATTTTGGTGGAAATTGGCAGGTGTTGCTGCCCTATTGATATTGCTACTGACCGTTGGCATTAAATTTATGTCCAATGATTCCAATTCCAATGCTCACAATACAGTCGTTGATACCGAAAAACAGTCGTCAGACAATTCTAGCGATGCCTCACAATCGGATGCGAATAATCAAAAAGATATTAAGAACAATTCAAATGATTTTGATACCAAAATGGACAATTCGTCCAACGTTTCGAATGAAGATGGTTCCAATTCTGAAGATATAATCAATGGCATTTCAAATGAAACCGTCAATACCAATTCAAAAAAGAATAAAAATAATTCAAATGGCTTGAATGCTTCCGATGCCAATCACACTGGAATTGCAAACAATTCAAAAAATGGTTCCAACCAGAAGCAGGGTTCAGAAACTGCCAATCGTTATAAAAATCCATCACAAGATAGCAATGCCAACACCTCAAAAGATGCTATCGCAGACTGGGTAAAAAACGATGAAATCAATTCAAACCAAAATTCAGTCTCGCAGAATAAATCAGAAATCGACAAACACATCAAAGATTCAAAAAGCAATAACAATACTTTAGAAACCAATGCTTCCGAAAAGATGGAAGCCATACTTGCCGAAGAAAAAATAGAAGAAGAAAAAACAGAAATAAGTATTGAAGATGCTATAGCAGAATCTAATACTGAAGAAGAAAATGATGAGAAAGAAAAGAAACTGAACAGGTGGAACATTTCGCCAAATGTAGCGCCTGTTTATTTCAACTCACTGGGAAAAGGCTCTTCTCTTGACGAGCAATTTGTGAACAACACCAAGGCTGGTGACGTCACCATGAGCTATGGCGTTGGAGGAAGTTATGCCATCAATGATAGATTAAAAGTTAGGGCTGGAATCAATAAAGTAAATATGGGCTACAGCACCAATAATGTGATTGCTTTTAGGAACCTTGAAACTTCCAGTATTCAATTTGACGCTAGTGGTTCTTTCAATGATACAAGCGCGCACTTAACAAATGTCAATGTCAACAGTAATTCTGAAGATATGGTTTTCTTAAGTACAGAAACCTTTAACAAAAACATTACTCCAGAAATTATAAATTCCAAATCCAACGGATTCATTAACCAACGGTTTGGTTTTATTGAAGTGCCATTGGAGATGGAATATGCTGTGATTAATAACAGGTTTGGCGTAAACGTTATTGGAGGTTTTAGCACCTTTATTGTAGATGAAAATGAAATTTTCTCGGTGGTTAACGGTACCGAAATGAATATTGGTGAAGCCAATAACATCAACAATATGAGTTACAGTGCCAATTTGGGTTTGGGAGTCAATTATAATATTTCAGATAAAATCAAAGTGAACGTGGAACCTACGTTCAAGTACCAAATAAACACTTTCAATAATAGTTCGGGCGATTTTCAACCCTTTTTTATTGGTGTGTATACCGGATTGAGTTATAAGTTTTAGGTTTTTTAGTTGGTTAGATAATTATTGCAACTTCGCAATGATGACGGAAAGCTGCTCTGTGCCAAGAGCGGCTTTTCAGTTTTTATGAAAGTACAATAATTGATCTAAAATTATCTGTTTGGCTTTTTCATTCAATTCCTTAGTATCGGCAACGGTCAGATTTTCTGTCGATATAAATTTGTGGATTTTCACTCGCATTCTTCCAGGTCCACCACTAAAAAATGTATAGGATAATCGTTTTTTGTTATCGCCAAAGGTCAATGGCACAATTGGAATGTGATGGTTGATGGCCAGTCTAAAGGCACCATCTTTAAATTCATCCAACTCAATATGCTCTTCTGGCACACCGCCTTCAGGAAAAATACAGATACTGACGCCTTGCTTCAATCGCCTTTGTGCTCTCAAAAAAACAGCCTTTCTGCTTTTCTCCGAACTTCTATCTACCAAAATGCAGGTACGTTTATAAAAAAATCCGAAAAGGGGGATTTTGGTCAATTCCTTTTTCCCAACAAAAACAAATGGGTTCTTCACACTTACCAACATCAACATAATATCTGCCATAGAAGTGTGGTTGGCAATGAACATATAACTTTTGTGCTTTTCTGGGACTTGCTCCTGCGTTTTTATCCATCGAAAACCCATGCCAGCTAAAATAAAAGCAGCCCAAATACGGGCCAATTTGAAGAAATAAGGATACCATTCTTCCTTTAAAATCGAAACTAGCAACAAAGGAAATAAAACAATGATTGGCAAAGTGACCAAAACATAAAACCAAATGCGATATAAAATCCAGAATGGATATTTTATAAACTTCATCTGCCCATTTTATTTTATTTTCATCTGTAAGATGGAATGCCTTAGTTATACTTCATCCATTAATTGAAATTTATCCATGGCATTTCATATAAATCAAAACTACTTAATTTAATTGAGCTATTCTTCTAAAAAAATTACCTTTGTTGTTTGAGTTTAATTAAATGAAATTCCCGCTTCCGTGGGAAGTTAACATGGCAAGAATACTTACAGGCATACAAAGCACGGGTACTCCGCATTTGGGGAATATTTTGGGAGCCATCATTCCGGCAATCGAAATGGCAAATGATGATCATAACGATTCTTTTTTGTTCATTGCAGACATGCATTCACTTACCCAAATAAAGGATGCCGATACCTTACGGCACAATTCATATTCCACGGCTGCAGTATGGTTGGCTTTCGGTTTGGATGTTGATACAACTGTTTTTTATAGACAAAGTGATGTACCCCAGACCGCAGAACTGACGTGGTATTTGAGTTGCTTTTTTCCTTATCAACGGCTTACTTTGGCGCACAGTTTTAAAGATAAAGCGGATCGATTGGAAGATGTCAATGCTGGCTTGTTTACCTATCCGATGTTGATGGCTGCTGACATTCTATTGTATGATGCCGAAATCATCCCTGTTGGCAAAGACCAATTGCAACATATAGAAATGACCCGGGATGTTGCAACACGCTTTCATGCCAAAATGGGGGAAACATTTGTGATGCCTGAAGCAAAAATCCAGCAAAATACAATGCTCGTTCCTGGAACCGATGGCGAAAAGATGAGCAAAAGCAAAGGCAATATTATTGATATATTCTTGAATGATAAAGAATTGCGAAAACAAATTATGTCCATACAAACGGACAGTACGCCGCTTGAAGATCCTAAGGATTGGAAGACTTGTAACTGTTTTGCCATTTACAGCTTGTTAGCTTCTAAAGATGAAGTCGAAACTATGAGGGCAAATTATGAAAAAGGTGGTTATGGCTATGGAACGGCAAAACAAATGCTATTTGAATTGATTGTTGCAAAGTTTGCAAAACAACGTGAACGCTATCATCATTTCATGAACAACCTGGACGAAATAGAAGCTGCTTTATTTATTGGTGTTGAAAAAGCACAGATGGTGGCTGATGAAGTGTTAAAACGTGTTCGCTCTAAATTGGGATATTAAATTTCAGTCCATTAAGCCACGGGGTTGCCGGATTAATTACCTGAAAAGTCTCATTTATATAAGTTCGAACAATTTCCCAGGCAAAGGTCTAATGACGCCTTTCAATTCCATATTCAAGAGTAGGCCTGCCACTTTAAAAATCGGCATTTGGCATTCAATTGCAATAATGTCGAGCATTTGCTTCTCATTTTCTTTCAAATAATTGTAAATCACTTTTTCATTATCGTCCAGTTCCACAAATAACTGTTTTTGAATCGCTGGCTTTTTCTTGTCTTCAAGTTCCCAGTTCAAAATGTAAGGCACATCCAATGGATTGGTGAGTGCATGCGCCTTTTGAAATTTAATGAGGTTATTGCAACCAACGCTTTGGCTATCCGTTATCCTGCCGGGAACCGCAAAAACTTCACGATTATAAGAATTGGCAATATCAGCAGTAACCAAACTGCCACCTCTCTCGGCAGATTCTATGACGATTGTGGCTTGACTTAAACCTGCTATTATGCGGTTTCGTTTTAAGAAATTTTCCCTATCAGGATTGGTATTGCTCCAGAAATCAGTCATAAATCCTCCATGTTTTTCAATTTCAGCCACATACTTTTTATGAACCCCTGGATATACTTGATTCAAACCATGCGCTAGACATCCAATCGTCTGTAAATTATTTTTCAAGGCTGCCTTTTGTGCCGTGATATCGGTACCATAGGCAAAACCGGAAACAATCACAGGATTGAAAACTGACAATTGCTCCACCAACTGTTCACAGAAAGCGATACCATAGGTCGTGATTTTTCGGGTGCCAACAATACTGATAATACGTTGCTTTTTTAAGTCAATATTTCCCGATTGAAACAATAAAATCGGACCGTCAATGCAATGTTTCAGTTTTTCGGGATAATTACTGTCCATAAAATACAGACATTCAACATCGTTTTCTTTAATGAATTTAAGCTCATTCTCGGCTTCCTCAAAATGATAACTTCCAAACAAATCGCTGATGGTGGTACTTCCAATACCATCAATTAGAAGCAAATTTTTCTTCCTTTCCTTAAAGATTGCTTCCGCCGACCCACAATGATTTATGAGCTTTTTAGCAGTAATGTCACCAATCTTGGCAACATTCTGAAGTGCTAAAAGGTGCAATAAATCACTTTCGGTCATGGCATCTCCTTGATTTAGAATATGAACAATATACTTAATACAATGTTAATAAAATGTAAGGCTTAAATTTCGTTCCGCTTCAAAAATTTTTAACTTTGTTTCGATGCATTTAGAAAACTACATTAGTGATTTACTTTACCGTTACGATTGCGTAACAGTTCCGGAATTCGGGGCTTTTTTGACCCATCGTGCTTCTGCCAAGGTACACGAAACAACCCATGCTTTTTATCCCCCTAAAAAGGTGGTGTCCTTCAATGAGCAATTGCAACACAATGATGGTTTGTTGTCCAGTTACATTGCCGAAATTGAAAAAATCCCTTATGAAGCTGCACTTCAAAAAATAAATAAACACGTAAAATCCATTAAATCCTATTTAATTCAAGGTGAAACTTTGACCTTTCAAAATATAGGTGAATTGCTTTTGAACACTGAAGGTAAAATCGTTTTTGAACCTTCATATCATATCAATTATTTGACAGATTCTTTTGGATTATCTCAATTTACAGCATCTTCTGTAATTCGCGAGGTTTATAAAGAAGAAGTGGAACGCATCGAGAAAGTGATTCCACTTACTATAACCCCTGAAAGACGAAAAACTGCAAGACCTTTCTTAAAATATGCTGCCGTTGCTCTCATTGCATTGACTGCCGGTGGATTTGTTGCTTCCAATTATTATGTGAATCAAATTGAAACACATAATCAAATGGCGCAAGAGCAAGCCAATCAGCAATTGGATGCGAAGGTACAGGAGGCAACCTTTGTTATTGAAAATCCATTGCCCGCTGCTACTTTAACCGTAGATAAACAATCAGGAAATTATCACATTGTTGCCGGAGCATACCGCGTTGAAGAAAACTCTCAAACCAAGGTGCATCAACTACAAACGCTTGGTTATAAAGCACGAATGATAGGTGTTAATAAATATGGACTTCATGAAGTGGTCTATGCGAGTTTCCCAACATCTTCGGAAGCTTTGAAGGCACTTCGTCAAATTCGTCGAGAGCATAATTCTTCTGCTTGGTTGATGGTTAAGAAACTTGATTGATTGTTTAATTCCAATTGCTGATTGCTGAATTTTGATTGTAGATTTAATTTCCAAAAAGTTCTATCCGAAATTATTGAGATTGAATCTTAACATTCAAAACTTGTAAATCGTACTTCGTAAATCGCAAATCCCTTGTATCTTTGCACATCTTTAAATTGAAGACAGATGCAGTCAAAAACTCCCGAACAATCCAAAACCATTATGACCGATTTGGTTCTTCCAAGTGAAACCAATCCGTTAAACAATCTGTTTGGTGGCGAATTACTGGCACGTATGGACAGGGCTGCCAGTATTGCGGCACGTCGCCATTCACGTCGCATTGTGGTAACCGCTTCGGTAAATCATGTGGCGTTCAATCGTTCAGTGCCTGTAGGAAGTGTGGTAACCATTGAAGCCAAAGTTTCAAGGGCTTTTAAATCGTCTATGGAAGTGTTTATGGACGTCTGGATTGAGGACAGGGAATCTGGCTTACGCACCAAGGCCAATGAAGCCATTTATACATTTGTTGCAGTAGATGAATCTGGACGACCAATTGAAGTTCCAGAATTGACACCAGAGACTGATTTGGAAAAACAACGCTACGATGCCGCTTTGCGTCGCAAACAATTGAGCTTGGTACTGGCGGGAAAAATGAAACCACATGATGCCACCGAATTGAAGGCGTTGTTTGAGTAGTTGTTTTTTGTGTTTGAACTTTATATGTTAATAACGATAATCAAATAGGATTTTTCACGATAACAAAGGGATTGACAGGGATTTTACATCTGATAAATCCAACCAGAAGGGTCTTGTGACTGTGAATTGCCAGAAACAACCTTGAAGATGCTGAAAATCAATATGGTTTCGCGGTCTCCCGTCGACGTGAAAACTTCACCTATGAACTCTTTGGTATCCACTTTATCACCTTTTTTCACATAAATTTTTGACAAGTTTCTATATGCGGTAAAATAATTACCATGCTGGATCAATACAGTTGGATTGCCTGTTTTGCTTGCAATAATACCAGTTACGGTGCCTTGAAATACAGCTCTTACTTTAGCGCCTTGTTCGGTGGCAATCCGAACCCCATTACTTTGTATAGTCACCGAAGGATCTATTGGAGAAGGTTGTGTACCATAACGTGTTTTAACAACCCCTTTTTCGACAGGCCAGGACAGTTTACCTTTGTTGGTTTCAAAATTGGCTGCCAGAGCTTTTGCTTCTGGGGTTAGGGCAAATCCTGAAGTTGATTTTGTTACAGTTTTGGAATTGGTGTTCCCTGCTTTTTTATTGGCTTCTGCAATCGCCTCATTGATCAATCGTTCTATTTCCCTATCGATTCTATCTGCTTCTTGTTGTTTCGTTTTGATCTGTGAAGTATAATTGCTCAAATTTTTCCGAATGGATGCAACAAGCACTTGTTGCTGAGTGATGTCCACTTCCAACTCCTTTTTTGCAATCCGGTTCTCTGCAATGAGTTTTTCCTTGTCCTTTTTTTGCTGAAGCAATGAAGTATTCAAATCTTGTAGCGTTTGGGTTTTATCCTTTATTTCTTCCCCTTGCTGCTCTTGATATTTTGTGTATTGCCTGATGTATTGCAAGCGTTTGTACGCCTGCTTAAAGTTGTCGGATGACAATAAAAACATGACTCTACTTTGCTCAGATTTGCTTTTATAGGACTTTACCACCATGGCCGCATAATCTGTCTTTAAATCCTTCAATTGATCTCTTAAACTTGAAATTTCCTTTTGATTGGTATTGATTTCCCGAGTTAATAAATTGGCCTGATCATTCGTGATCTTTATAAGATTTTGGCGAACTCTCACTTTGTTGTTTAGATCCTCCACCAAAGAAACCATAGACTTTTCCTTTTTCTTGTCAGTAGTAAGAAGCAGGTTATATTGTTTTATCTCTTTCAATATTCCCTGACGTCTTGCTTCCAACTCCTGTTGTTTTTTGCTTTGGGCATAGCTGTTCAACGAGCTGAAAAACAATAGGAAAATTAAAAATATTTTGGCTGGCTGGATTATACTCATTTAACTTGAATTTCTTTATATCCTGATGGAATTTCGAACGGAAATTTGATATCTTCGTTAAGGCTAACGGATTTAAATTCCAGATCAATCTTTACTTCAGCGTTGTCTTCCACTGCCACAATATTGATGAGTTCTGGTACAATTTCTTTGTTGACCGATTGATAGGTTTTATAATCCACTTGTAAAAAACGTTTTTCAACGGATTGTGAAAGTTGTTGCGAATCCAATTTAAAATGCCCAGGGTTCAGCAAGTAAAATATTTCAAAAATTGATTTTTGGTTTTGAGGTTGCAACACATAGGAAATCTCATTGTTAGAAACCAAATAAGGCTCATCCGTTAAATCAAATATCATTTCTCCCAATAACAAATTCTGCACTTTATTGAAATCCAATTCAATTCCCAAAAGCTCTGATAACAATGAATAATCTCCTTCAAAATATTCATTTTCCAATTTGTTGTAGTAACTCACTTTTTCTGGGGTAATCATCGCTCTTGCGGCTCCCAATGGAGCGCTCAGCCAAATCACCTTATCTTTTTCTATACGCAGGGTCACAGACACGCCATTTGATTTATCCCCATCAGAATAATCAATTTTCACTTTTGCCTGTAGAGTTTTAAAATCGGCTGTTTGCCTTCTGTTTTCCTTGATGAGCTGTTTGGCGGTCATGCTTTCCTTTATGGAACCGGACGAGGTCAAACTTTTGGTAGATTTACATCCCAAGCATAGACTTAGGATGAAAATAAAAAATGAAATTTTAGCGTACCTCATTGTTGCTGTTTGGTTAATGCTTCTGCCTTTTTAGCAAACGCTTGAGATTTTTGAATATTATTGTTGAGTTTATAAGCATGACTTAATTGGTTATAAAAATCCCCTTCCATTTTAACATCATCGATGATATAATCCAAACCTGCCTCCAACTTTTCAATCGCTTTTTTAGGTTGATTGATTTTGTTGTTGGCCACGCCATTGATCAAATATAAAACTGGTTGTGCTGGGAATAAATCCAGTGCTTCATTGCTTTTAGTGGCTGCTTTTTCATCCATGTTCAAATCCAATTGAAGCAGGAGCACATCTTTAAGAATTGCAAAATTATTAGGGTCTTGTTGCAAGGCTTCTTCAAGATATTGAAGTGCTTTTGGTATGTCATCGAGTTTAAGATAATACTTTCCCAGCTCAGTCAAGGTCTTGGTGCTTTTATCATCCCCCACCAGTGCAGTTATCTCGATTAAATCTTTTTCATATTCTGGATGTTTTCCTACAAAATTGACAAAATCATTGAAAACCATTGCTTTTGCTTCTGGTTTAATTTCTAGAGTTGTGAGTGCAATTTTCATGGATTCAATGGCATTTTTAGTGTCATTTTCATCCAGATAAAACTTATATAGTGCCAAATGCACCAATTTTGATTCAGGGTGAATTTTTAACAAGTTTTTTGCTGCCTCGAAGGCTTTTTTAGTATCCCCGGTTTCACTATACCGGTAAATCAATCGTAAGTGTACATCTTCGTTTTCTGGATTTAACTTCAAACGCTCTTCGAGATTCTCAATGCGATCTTCATCTTTTCCTGTGATGTTATAAATTTGATTACGCAACAAATCTCTATCGGGATTGATGCCAAATTCCATATCCAGCTGGTCAAGAATTTTAATTGCATCTTTATATTCTTTCGATTTGATATACAATTCTGCCAAGTCTTGCCTATAATCTGGATGGTACTTAACAAGTTGCTTTACCGTCTTTATTGCTTTATCCGTATCACCTTGTAGATTGTAGACTTCGTATAATTCATCGAGGTACCATTCATTTTCAGGTTCTCGCGAAACCGCCTTTTTCAATACATCTTCAGCTGCTCCAAAGTTTTTAAGCGCGATGTAATTTTTCCCCAATTCGTAATAAATAACAGTTTTAGAATCGTCTAGTTTTTGGCATTTCAGAAGTGCGTCCACTGCTCGCTGATAATTTTCAATGCCATTCTGTTTTAATGCTTCAAAGAAATGTTCCTGAAACATATCCTCAACATCCCCTAAATCGTCTGTTGGTTTCTTGTTGAAATCCACTTGGGCATGAAGCGTCATAGGAATATAGAGTATTCCAAAAACAATGAATAGTATACGAATTGAATATTTCATTTTTCTTAAACCATCTCCAAAACGTCGGAGCATAATGTTTTTTAGGTCTTGGCTGAACAGGATTCAACAATCAGCAAATTTTATTCCAATACGGAATAATCGCCAATACTGATGGTTTTAAAATTTCCGTCATAATAGACATGGTTCCCAATCATGGCTTGATCTAAAGTAGCGTTTTTAATGATATTGTGGCTTTGAATTAGGCTATTTTTAACGGTTACATCACTCACAGTGCAATTGTTGCCAATAGATACATTAGGGCCAATACTTGAATTGTTTATGATGACGTTTCCTCCAATATAACATGGCTCAATGATCTTTGAGTTGTTAAGGGTTACGGATGATGCTATCATTTGCTCTTTGCCATCGGCATGTAAAAAACCCAACATGCGCGTATTGGTTTCAACGGTCACAGCTTTATTGCCACAATCCATCCATTCATCCACCTCTCCAGTTTTAAAGATGTTGCCCTTGGCCATCATGCGTTTGATGCCATCATTGATTTGGTATTCGCCGCCATTGAGAATGTTGTTGTCCAGAACATGCTGTAATTCTTTTTTGAGTATGCTTACGTCCTTGAAATAATAGATGCCTATCACTGCCAGATCGCTTATATAATCTTTTGGCTTTTCGACCAATTCCACAATCTCGTTTTTGGAGTTCAACTTAACTACACCAAAAGCTTGTGGTTCTATAACCTGTTTTACCCAAATGACAGCATCTGCTTTAGGGTCGAGGTTAAAATCGGCCCTAATTAAAGTATCCGCATAGGCAATTACAGCAGGCCCAGACAACGACTCTTTGGCAGACATGATGGCGTGACCTGTGCCCAAAGGTTGGTCTTGACGATATATCGATGCTTTTGCTCCGAGGCTTTCGGCCAACTCGTTTAAACTATTGACAACATCCTCTCCAAAAAAAGCTGGATCACCAAGGATAAATGCTATTTCCTCAATAGGCTGGTTCAGTACTTTGACAATGTCCCTAACCAATCGATGAACGATAGGCTGACCCGCAACCGGAATTAATGGTTTTGGTACTGTTAAGGTATGTGGTCGCAGTCGAGAACCTCTTCCTGCCATTGGTACTATTATTTTCATATAAATGTCTGCGCCTTTAAATTAAACTTTTGACTTCTATAAGTCTCGACTCTGCTCGACCGGAAATATGCATTATTTTACACCGGTACTCCCAAATCCACCTTCGCCTCTTATTGTGTCTGTTAATTCTTCCACTTTAATCCACTCGGCACGCTCATGTTTTGCAATAACGAGTTGTGCTATCCGCTCTCCATTATTAATGGTAAATTCTTCGTTTGATAAATTAACCAAAATAACGCCAATCTCACCTCTATAATCGGCGTCAATGGTACCTGGAGCATTGAGAACAGTAATGCCCATTTTGGCTGCCAATCCGCTACGCGGTCGAACTTGAGCTTCATAACCCATTGGCATTTCTATAAATAAGCCAGTGCCTACAATGCTTCTTTCCAAAGGTTTTAAAACCCTCGAATCTGATAAATTAGCGCGCAAATCCATTCCTGCCGAGGCTATGGTTTCATAATTTGGTAGTTCGTGATTGGATTTATTGATGATTTTAATTTTCAAGGCCATTTATTTTTTCGGTCACATTGACCATTATTTATTTTTTACCAATTTAATAATTTGGGTTTTTTCAAGCTGAACGACTAGAATTACAAACAGTGTCAATAAGCCAATTCCTATATAATAATTTTCGCGATAAACATAAAACGAAATTACCGAAAATGCAGATGAAACCAATAAATACAAACTCATTTTTTTCAAATTATACGGAATTGGATAATATTTTTGACCGTAAAAGTAAGATGCTACCATCATACTTGAGTAAGCAACAAGAGTTGCAATGGCCGAACCCTTATATTCCATAATAGGAATCAACCAAAAATTGAGACCCAATGTCAAAATTGCACCAAAAATCGAAATATAGGCGCCAAACTTGGTTCTATCCGTGATTTTGTACCATACCGAAAGATTGTGATAAATACCCAAACATAGATTGGCAATAAGGATTAACGGCACAATCCACATGGCTTCCCAATAGTCTTCACTTCTCACGATATAAGGCTTTAAAACATCGGCAAATACGACAATGGCAAGCAACATCACAGATCCAAAGGCGACGAAGTACTCCAAAATACGCGCATAGTTTTTCTGTGGATTCTCGGTTTTGGCATGACTGAAAAAATATGGCTCTATCCCCAAACGATATGCTGTAGCAAATAAGGTCATAATCATTGCTATTTTATAGCATGCCGAGTACATCCCAACTTTGGTTTCTGCACTATCTGGCGGCAATAAATAGTCCAAAAGAATTCTGTCAAAGGTTTCATTGATGGAAAATGCAAATCCAGCAATTAGCACCGGGAAGGCATATCGAAACATGCGTTTGAACAATCCGCTATCAAATGCGTATTGAATTTTAAAATAATAATTCAGCATTAACAATAGCGTGATTCCACTCGCTACCAAATTGGATATAAAAATATAATTGATTTCAAAATTTGGAAGATAGATAGATTCAAAAAGGGAATTATCGTTTGACAATTGTTTCAAATAAAGAAGGAAAAATAGGTTCAATCCAAGATTGATTGCGACGTTCAATATTTTGATGATGGCGTAGGTCATTGATTTTTCCTTCGCGCGTAACCAAGCAAATGGGATAATCACCAAGGCGTCCAACAACAAAATCCAGATTATCAAGGCAATATATTCCGATTTAATATCTGTAACAGTGGCTATTTGCTCTTTGAACAAAAATGCCAATATAAAGAACCCGAATGACGAAATGATTAACGAAATAGTTGAAGTCCCAATACCCTTGTTTTGGTCTGCTTCTTTGTTGAAAAACCTAAAAAAGGCAGTTTCCATGCCATAAGCCAAAAGGACATTAAAAATAACAAACCATGAAAAGATGATGGATACCTTACCGTACTCGGCGACTGAAGATAGTACGCCTTTTGTCGTGTAGAGAGGCACCAATAAAAAGCTTAACATTCGCGGAAGAACAGTTGCTAATCCATAAATGAATGTCTGCTTAAAGAGTTTTTTGAATCCGCTCAAAATGGTTGATTAATGGAATGCTAAAAGTATGCAATCTTATAGAGTTAAGCAATATGTGGCAATTTGAAGATTTGGAATAATTCAACGATTTATTCCTGTTTATTTTGTGGTGCACTGGGGTAATGTTCAGGTAGTTTATCAGTAATATTCCCAATTTTGAAATATTTTGTTTTGTTCGCTTCTTTATAACTAACCACAGCTTCTGAATCCTTTAAATCAAAAGGGATATTGACCTGCAAACTAGGAGATTCATTGCCATATTCCTCTTTTGTATCATTGCTCATCACAATATCGTTCTTTTGGTTAAAAGTGTTTTCAAATCGCGCTACATACAAAATGGTCTTGCCTTCAATGGCTTCTAATTTTGCAGCTTTCCCTCTGAAATAAACAGAATCCAATTGAATGTTTTGGGGTATTTTTTTAGAAATGGGAATGAACAAATTAATACCCGATCCACCACCTTTAACACCTGCCACCCATTTTTGGCTATACACATCACCCAAGGAAACTGGTGCTGTGCTTTGCAATTTTTGAGCGGTTGAACAGTTTATAAAAAAAATAGCAATTAATACATATATCGAAATTTGTTTCATGGAGTTCATGGTACGGAATTTAAAGTCTTTAAAGGTACTAAATCAATTTTTGTTCCATAAAAAAGCCTTACTAAAAAGCAAGGCTGTTCATTTTAGATTTAATATGGGAAATCAATCCTCATCAATGGTTGCCAAAGTTCTTGATGATGCAGTTTCGTAAAGTGATGGATGTCCCGCATCATAATATGTTCCGGCTTTTTCGTTGATTTTCGATGCTTTCATATATTTGGTTTTTCCATTTTCAATATAAGTAATCAAACATTCTTCTGGCGATAAATCAAAGGGATTTGTCACTTCATTTGAAGGATTAGGCTGATAATAAGGTGAATCGTTTTTCAAAACGACGGAATAGGTAGAATGTCCTTTGATCAGTTTACCTTTCATATTCCTAAAATAAACACTGTCCAGCTGTAAATTTGAATTGGTCTCAACCACAGGAATAAACAAGTTAATTCCTGTTCCTCCAACTTTAATTCCTGCATACCACTCCTGGAAAACAATTTTTTGATCAAACTCAGCAATTGTATTGTTTAAAGGAGTTGACACGGCGATATTTTTAGGGCTTGAACACTGATAAGTGCTAGAAAAAACTACAGCAAGACAGACGGCACATATTGCCTTTTTAAATAGTTTCATGGGGCTGATAAGTTTAGATTTGGTGAGTAAATATAGAAAAATAAATGAACCAATAACAATAAACATATGATTTTTCGTCAAAATACATGTATTTCGTCTGATTTTAATGTATTTCATCTGATTTTTTGTTGCTTTTAAACTTTTTATTAGTGACGAATTTGGCAAGTGAAAAAGTGAAAACCAGAAACAAAAAAACCTTACTGTTTTTAAGTAAGGTTCAGGTTATATAAGATTCTTGCTAAGCAAGATATTTGTTAATTATTTAGAGCTTCCGCTCCTCCAACAATCTCTAGAATTTCATTTGTAATAGATGCTTGACGCGCTTTGTTATATGTGAGCTTCAATTGATCCCTTAATTCGGTCGCGTTATCTGTTGCTTTGTGCATGGCTGTCATACGGGCACCATGTTCACTGGCAAAAGAATCTCTAATGGCTTTATACAATTGTGTTTTTAATGACTTCGGAATCAATTGCTCAACAATCTCAGCCTTAGAAGGCTCAAAAATATAATCCACATTAACTTTTACATCACTTTCAACAGGAACAATTGGCAAAAATTGCTCAGTCATAATTTCCTGAGTAGCTGCATTTTTGAACTTATTGTAGACCAGAACAATCTTATCGGCTTTATGAGTGAGGAATTTATCCATCAATAATTCGGCAATTTCAGCAACGTTATCAAAGGTTAAATCGTCATACACAGCACTTTTGTTTTCAAGGGCTTTTGATGATTTCTTATAGGCATCATTTGCTTTCTTACCAATCGTCAGAAAGGATATGTCTTTACCTTCATACGTGCCATTTATCAAAGAATTGACTTGTTTGATAATATTGGAGTTGAAAGCTCCGGCTAAGCCTCTATTGGAAGTAATAGCTACAATTAAAACCTTTTTTACTACTCTTTGGTCTGCATATTTACTTCCAGAATCAGCATCTAAAGTTGCACTTAACCCTTGCAACAACTCGGTCAGCTTATCTGAATAAGGACGCATTGCGGTAATTGCATCTTGTGCCTTTTTCAATTTTGCGGCAGATACCATTTTCATGGCACTGGTAATCTGCATCGTTGAGGACACCGAGGATATTCTGTTACGTATTTCTTTTAAATTGGCCATTTCCCTATCCTAAATCCTTTCCAAAGGAAAGGACTTTTTAAAATGTTAATCTTTATTATCCTATCTAAACTTACTCCTTCCCTTTGGGAAGGCCGGTATGGGATTTTACTTTCTGTACTTCGCCGACAATTCCTTAGCCACTGTCGTTAATATATCCGTAACCTCATCGGTCAATTTTCCTGCTTTCAATGAAGCCAAAGCATCACTATGTTTTGCTTTCAAGAATTCCAAATAATCTCTTTCGAATTCTTTTACTTTCTCAACTGGTACATCTCTCAACAAGTTTTTAGAACCTGCATAAATAATTGCAACCTGATCTTCTACCGTAAACGGATCGTTTTGTGCTTGTTTCAAGATTTCCACATTACGTTTTCCTTTTGAGATGACATTCAATGTAGAAGCATCAAGGTCAGAACCGAATTTCGCAAACGCTTCCAACTCACGATACTGTGCTTGATCCAATTTTAAAGTACCAGCAACTTTCTTCATTGATTTAATCTGTGCGTTACCACCTACACGAGATACCGAAATACCTACATTAATTGCTGGACGAACACCTGAGTTGAACAAATCACCATCCAAGAAAATCTGACCATCCGTAATCGAAATTACGTTTGTTGGGATATATGCTGATACGTCACCTGCTTGTGTTTCAATAATTGGTAAAGCCGTCAATGAACCACCACCTTTTACCAGAGGTTTCAATACATCTGGCAAATCGTTCATGTTTTTAGCGATTTCATCATTATTAATGATTTTCGCAGAACGCTCCAATAAACGGGAGTGAAGATAGAAAACATCACCTGGATAAGCCTCTCGTCCTGGTGGACGACGTAACAATAAAGAAATTTCACGGTATGCTACCGCTTGTTTTGATAAATCGTCAAACACAATCAATGCTGGGCGGCCAGTATCTCTAAAATACTCACCTATTGAAGCGCCAGCAAAAGGAGCATATACCTGCATAGCAGCAGGATCAGATGCATTGGCTGCAACGATAGTCGTATAAGCCATGGCACCTTTTTCCTCCAAATTTTTTGCAATCAAAGCAACTGTTGATGCCTTTTGACCAATAGCAACATATATACAATATACAGGCTCACCTGCATCATAAAATTCTTTTTGATTGATAATGGTATCGATACAAACTGCTGTTTTACCAGTTTGACGGTCGCCAATGACCAACTCACGTTGTCCTCTTCCAACAGGAATCATCGCATCAATCGCTTTGATACCTGTCTGCAATGGTTCAGTTACAGGCTGACGGAAGATAACACCTGGTGCTTTACGCTCCAATGGCATTTCGTATAATTTACCTCCGATTGGGCCTTTACCATCGATTGGATTTCCTAAAGTATCTACCACACGACCAACTATCTCTTCACCTACTTTCAGGGAAGCAATACGTTCTGTTCTTTTGACGGTAGATCCTTCTCTGATTCCTTTAGAAGGTCCTAACAATACAACTCCAACGTTATCCTCTTCAAGATTCAATACGATGCCTTCAAGTCCACCGTCAAATTCTACCAACTCTCCATATTGAACGTTTGATAGCCCGTAAACACGTGCAATACCATCACCCACAGTCAAAACTGTTCCTACTTCGTCCAAGGAAGCACTTGCTTCAAACCCTGACAATTGTTGCTTTAAGATCGCTGAAATTTCAGCCGGTTTTACTTCTGCCATTTTTTATAAGATATTAGGCGTTAGGCGTTAGATGTTTGCCATCTTCCTTCCAACTCCTTAGTTTAATGTAAATTCTCTTTTTAGTTTGCTCAATTTATTTGCGATGCTCGCATCGTATTGAAGGTCTCCCACGCGTAGGATGAAACCACCTAAAATATTTTCATCAACCACGTTAGTGATTTCAGCATCTTTCCTGGTCAATTCTTTAACTTTTACTAGCACCATCTTTTTCAATTCTTCTGTCAAAGGAACAGCTGTTGTTACTTTTGCAACCTGTGTGCCTTGTTCTTTATCATACAATTGATTGAATGTTTCAGCAACACTTCCAAAAATATCGATTCGTCTGTTTTCAATCAATGTATCGATGAGGTTGATGGTTAATTCATTTAGATTTTTGAATACAGCCAATAACGCAGACTTTTTAATAGCAGTTGGAATCACTGGACTGTGAAGCATATCGCTTAATTCTTTGCTTGCTCCAACTGCATTGGCAATTGACTTCATATCCTCATTGACGGCTTTACCTGACTGTTGTTCTTTAGCCAAATCCATAACCGCTTTTGCGTATCGTATTGCTGCTCTTGTTTGTGCCATGGTATAAACCTATCCTAAATCCTTTCCAAGGGAAAGGACATTAAAAATTTATCTATTTATAATTGTCTCCGTTTTTCTCCTCCCTTTTGGGGAGGTAGGGAGGGGCCTTTTTTTAATTCAATTTTACATCATTCAACATGGACTCCACTAATTGCAATTGTCTGTCTTTGTTGGATAATTCTTCACGAACTACTTTTTCTGCAATGTTAATAGAAAGTGATGCAACTTGATTTTTAAGCTCGATCATTGCAGATTTTTTCTCACTCTCAATTGCTGCTTGCGCCTGCTCAATCATTTTATTCGCTTGTTCTTGTGCTTGTTCTTTTGCATCAGAAATCATTTTGCTCTTAATTTCGCGTGCATCTTTCATCATTGCTTCTCGTTCTGCGCGAGCCTCGTTTAGGATGCGTTCGTTATCTGCCTTCAAATTTTGCATTTCCTTCCGTGCATTCTCTGCAGACATCAAAGCGCTTTTGATGCCTTCTTCGCGCTCAGTGACTGCACCAAGAATTGGTTTCCAAGCAAATTTTCTCAAGATAAACAATAAACATAAAAATGTAATAATCGTCCAAAAGACGAGTCCAAATCCCGGGTTTACTAAATCCATTCCTTTTTGTGTTTCTAATTAATTTTAAATTTTATATACAGAAGCAACCAACCGTTACTTCTGTATATAATTTTACTTTGTTTTGGATTATCCTTGCAAAAGAGCAACAACAACACCAAATAGTGCTACCGCCTCAACGAAGGCTGCTAAAATCAATGCAGAGGTTTGAATTTTTCCGTGCATTTCTGGTTGACGCGCCATAGCTTCCATAGCAGATCCACCGATTTTACCAATACCAATTCCAGCTCCGATAGCTGCTAAACCAGCTCCAATGGCTGCGATTCCAGTAATAGTCATAGTTATAAAATTTAAATTAATTAATGATGCTCTTCTTCTGTTGCCATCCCAAAATATAAGGCTGACAAAATTGTAAATATATAGGCTTGTATTGCGGTTACCACGATTTCTATAACAGTAATGAACAATGAAAATGCTACAGAAACAGGTGCAATTAGTACAGATTCAAAAATGAATATCAGTGACATCAATGCCAAAATAATGATGTGTCCTGCGGTTATGTTGGCGAACAATCGTATCATCAAAGAAATTGGTTTTGTAAAAATCCCTATCAATTCAATCGGCATTAAGAATAACTTCATTGGCACAGGAACGCCAGGCATCCAAAAGATGTGTTTCCAGTAATTCTTGTTTCCACTGAAAGTTGTAATAACAAATGTGAACAATGCCAATACCATTGTAAATGCGATATTTCCGCTTAAGTTGGCACCATTCAAAATTGGAATTAATCCAAAAATATTATTTATCCAGATAAAGAAAAAAATGGTCAATAAATATGGCATGTATTTTTTGTACTTGTGCTCACCAATCATAGGGCGTGCTATTTCGTCACGAACAAACACAATCAAAGGTTCCACAAAACCGGCAATACCAGTTGGAACATTACCTTCAGATTTTTTATAGGTTCTTGCGGCAGTAACAAATATTAACAACAATACAAGCACAGAAACCCACATCATAAAGACGTTTCGCGTAATGGATAAATCCCAAGGTGAGGAGGCATTGGTTGGGTGGTGCTCTTCGTCAAACGCAACACTATTGGCATCCTCATTTAGTTGGTATATTTTTTCGTGAAGTTTTACGAATTTCATTCCATCTTTTTCAACCACGTGGTGGCCAGTATCGTCATGATGAAATTCACTGGACATAAATGTAACCAAGCCATTATTGGTAATCAGAATAATAGGCAACGAAATAGAAACAGGTTTATCGTTAATATCGATGATATGGAATTCATGGGCATCCTTTACGTGGTGCATGATCATCTCCTTGGCATCAAATTTTTCTTTCTTGGTGTTTTCGGTTGCTTCTTGGGCAAATCCAATAAATGAAAATGCTGAAAAAAGTGTTGAAAAAAGGACGTTTCTAAAGGTGCTTACTGTCATTCCTTGTGGCTTAAAAATACCTTGCTTTAAATTCCGTGCAAATGTACACACAATAAGTCAATTGTCAAACACTTTTTTTATCAATATTAATGGATAGATATTTAGGGTTTTTTTTGGAGGAATTGTGTCACCGAATACACTTCAAAAAACAAGAATAAAAAATAAGGAATAAAAAAGTTGAAAACATCTGGTTGCTTGTTCTCAAAATAGGACAGTAAAAGCGGTAGCAAAAACAAAATCGAAATGGTCATTTTTAGGAAGGTAACGACCATAAATGTGTTAAATACGTCCGTATTACCATGTGAATATTTATAATTTATGATGGTATATAGCAAGGTGGTAACCACAAAATGGAACAGGTAAATTTGCCATAGCGGAAAAAACAAATCAATGTCTGTTGCTAAATATGAAACCAAATAAGAATGGATTCCAAATAGCACGAGGGAAAAAACAATGTTCTGAAGAATAAAAGAAAGTTGTCTGGACTTGAATTGTGCATTCATGCTATTGATCGTCTTTAGAATTGGCAATGATTTGTCGAACCACCAAAACAATCGATCCTATGACAGAGGTCAAAGATAAGATTAATGTGAATAGATTGTTCTTGTTAGGATAATATTCATCGAGTTTGACGCCAATAAACGTACCTATCCCAATAATCGCAAACATTTGAAAAGCAATACTCGAATACCGTGCGTAAGAATTAAGCTGACTGGCCTTCTTTCCTCTCTTGTTGCTGTTGCTGTTGCTGCTGTGGTCTTTGTCCACCATTTCCCAGATCTTTTATAGCACCCTTCATGGCACATGTTGCGTTAAAGGTTGCGCCTGGCTCCACGGCCAATTTACCAACTTCCACTTCGCCTTCTACATGAGCAGTTGATTTTAAGCTCAAGGTGTCAGTAAGGATTAATTTGCCTGAGAATTTACCCTCAATATCCGCATTGGCACTTGTGAGCGTCCCTTTGATAATCCCAGTTCTTCCAATAACCACCTTTCCAGGTGTTTTTACATTGCCCTGAATGGTGCCTTCGATTCTAAAATCTCCATCGCTCACAATATCTCCTGTAATGATAGAGCCCTTCGCAATGGAATTTTGCTGTGTTCCTGTTTCTGTTGCCATGTGGTCTTTTTTTATACCTGAAAACATAGGTCTTATTGTTTTATTGAAGTGCTAAGTAATCATTTAGGTTTTTGTGCATTTGAACAATTTCATAGTTCTTGGAAGAAATTGCAATATAAGGTCTGGTGATCTTTGATTTTCGTTCTTTAAGCAAATCCGCAAAGCCTCTTGCGCCTTGTATGCTTTTCAATCCATGGACTACTACAAAAGAGACATTCCTATCATAAATATCTGTGGATGTAGATAAATCATAATATTTAATTTGTGCTACTTCTTCGTTCAATTTCTTGACAAATTCTTCAATTTCTTCTATTGAAGTACTGTCAAATTGATAAATGACATTGTAATTTTTAGAATCCTCATCATTTGCAAATTCTTTTTGCTCCAAAGTCGGGATTACTACATCAACAATCTCTTGGGCGCGCTTACCTTCGGGAGAATTTGGATAGGTCAAAGCAATAAAGTTGACACTTTCCTTATAGGCTTCAAAACCATAGAGTCGCGCTCTCGCAGAAGCCTTCAGAATTTCAAATTTTGGAACAATTGATTCTCCCTCAAACTGAGTGATATAGGATGAAGACTGATCGATGACATTTTGAAATTGCTGATTGCTGTAATCTTCAAACAGTTTTTCGTACAGACTTTCAGGACTGTTTTCATCTTTTGCCACGCCCGAATTTGGATTTCTTAAAATTTCCGCATAACGAGAATCGGAATGATTGGTAATGATGTCGTTTTTTACCAATTCTGCTTCCGCATTAAGATTCAATTCCTGATAAATTTTGTACAGATTATATTTGGAAGGAAGTATCAGACGCTCTTCAGGATTGTTTTGCAATAAGCGCTCTAATTTGTCCTTGGCCAAGCCATATTCCTTGAATTTCTCTTTATAAATCACCCCCAACTGATAATAGGCAAAATTTCTGTCCTTAGCCAAACTGTCCAAAACTTTTTGGTCGGTTGGTATTTTTGAAATATAAAACTCAGGGTCAAACATTTCTTCCTCACTGGCATCTGCAAATAAAGGATTTGTCACTTGTGCATTTCCTGCATTGGTTCTCGTGTCCGAAAGTCTCCAATTATCTTTTAAGGTACGGTCACCCCAAATTTTCAGAAATTCATTTTTACCAAAAGCTACTGTGGTTGTATTGTAAAAATAAAATTGCTGTTTTCCTCCGCCGGCTTTCGTATTGGCCGCATCGCTCTTCAGTATACCTTTATCAACTTCGTTCGCGGTTTTTAAACCCGTGTTAAGCCGCTTTTCAGTTTCCGCCTTTTCTTTCGCCAACTCTGATTTTGTTTTTAAATCATTTGCAAAATCAGTAAAAAAAGCCATTTGATCTTCTTTTGAAAGACTTGCAAGATTGAGGATGCTATCATTCACTTGCGCCACATCTTCATAATAAATTACATCCTCTAAGTTTTCCCTCTTTCTTTTAATGGTTCTATAGGTCTTGCTATTTAAAACCAGGTTGCTCATGGTGCTGTCGTAATAAGCGCCAGCCAGTTTATATTCTGATTTGTCAAAATTCATGTCCCCAAGTGTAGTATAATCAACCGCTCGGAGTTCTTTGTCCGTAGAGGGGGATTGAAGGGATTTGTTATAATAAACAACCGCCAATGAATCCGATTGGTTTTGCTTGTGGAACTCTGCAATACGATAGTAGATTTTTCCTAAAAACGGCCGATTTTCCCGGTCTTCTTCCAAATCGGTCAAATACTCTAAAAATGACACTTGGTCTCCCATTTCATAATCAAAATTAGCCGCTTTTGCCAAATGTGCGTTGATGTAATAGGCTCTTGGGACTTTGCGATGTAGTTCAATTACCTTATCAAAAGCAATATTTGCACTGTCTTTGTAACCGAATTCATTATATAATTGTCCCCTGATATAGTTGTAACGTGCTTTTTCATTGTCTTTTTTTGTCACATCCGCCGCAATTGCGAGTTTCATAAGCGCGCTATCTTTTGCTTTTATATTGATATAGGCTTGGGCCATACTTGCATTAGCGTCCGCTAAATCCTGGTCATCCAGAACCTCTTGGGCTATAAGGCGTTTTAAATTTTTAATTGCCAATTCATTATTTTCCAGTCGGATATTCGTTTTCTCGCGCCACACTTTGGAGGTGTTTATTTTATCACTCGCTGGATATTTGTAAAGAATGTAATTGAAGGCTTCCAAGGCTGGAACAAATCGTTGGTCAAAATATCGTGCTTGCCCCAACAACAAATATGCTTCATCAATTTGCGGATTGTATTCTTTCCCATTGATGTTCATGCCGTGCTTTTGTACGGCCTTAATGGCTTTTTCCTCCGCGCGTTCAAAATCAGCATTTTTTGATTGGTTTGGCAATAAAACATCTTCTGTTACTTGCATGCGCTCCAC
>JBGTDZ010000084.1:0-19552 GCA_041748055.1 Aquaticitalea sp. | reverse complement strand
TATGTTCATTGAGACACATCGCTTATCGGAATTTAATCCTCGCGGTACAGATGTGCCCGTGGTTCTGGATTTAATGATTCATGATATTGATATCATCTTGAGTGTTGTAAACAGCAAGGTGAAACATATTTCGGCGAGTGGCGTGGCTGTCATCAGTGATACCCCAGACATTGCCAACGCGCGTATTGAATTTGTGAATGGTTGTGTAGCCAATTTGACAGCCAGCCGGATTTCCTTGAAGAATATGCGAAAAACACGCTTCTTTCAAAAAGATGCTTATATCTCTGTGGATTTTCTTGAAAAGAAATGTGAAGTCGTAAAAATGAAAGATGCGCCAATAAATCCAGGGGATTTTGATATGATACTTCAAAATGCGGAGGGCATCAAAAAACAGATCTATTTTGATAACCCTGAAATCCCAAACAACAATGCCATTTTAGAGGAATTGGAAACCTTTGCAGATGCCATCAACAATAACACAACCCCAATCGTTACGCTCCATGATGGGACAGAAGCTTTACGTGTTGCCAATATGATCATTGACCGTTTTTGAATTAGCCACTAATGCACGAATATTAATGGTTGGTTTCTTTAAAAAATCAAATATCCTCAAATTTATTCAAAAATATTCGTGAATTTGTGGCAAAAAAATAATTAAAATTCTATCAAATAATAATAACAAACAAATTTCCTTTTTCAAGGGAATCAAAATAAAATTATCAATGAAAAACATCGCAGTAATAGGAGCAGGAACCATGGGTAATGGCATCGCACATACTTTTGCGCAAAGCGGATTTAAAGTACAATTAATAGACATCAGTGAGTCTTACTTAAGAAAAGGCATGGACACCATCACCAAGAACTTGGACAGGATGGTAGCCAAAGAAACGATTACAGAAGCTCAAAAAAAAGAAACTTTGGACAACATTACCACCTTTACTAATATTGCCGATGGGGTGGAATATGCGAGTTTGATCGTTGAAGCTGCTACGGAAAACCTTGATCTAAAACTCAAAATTTTCAAACAGTTGGATGAGGCCTGTCCGGAAGATACTATTTTGGCTACCAACACCTCTTCTATTTCCATAACACAAATCGCTGCTGTTACTTCAAGACCAAGCATGGTCATTGGCATGCATTTTATGAATCCGGTGCCAATTATGAAATTGGTAGAAATCATAAGAGGCTACAACACCAGCGATGAAGTGACCAACACCATCATGGAATTAACCAAAAAGCTAGGTAAAATTCCTGTGGAAGTAAATGATTACCCAGGATTTGTAGCCAATCGTATTTTGATGCCGATGCTTAACGAATCCATTGAAACGCTTTATAATGGTGTGGCTGGCGTTGAGGAAATTGACACGGTCATGAAGCTGGGTATGGCGCATCCAATGGGGCCATTGCAATTGGCGGATTTTATTGGTCTTGATGTTTGTCTTTCCATCTTGAATGTGATGTATGAAGGTTTTAAAAATCCAAAATACGCGCCATGTCCATTATTGGTCAATATGGTACGAGCCGGAAAATTGGGAATCAAATCCGGTGAAGGTTTTTATGATTATTCGGAAAGTAGAAAAGCTGAGAAGGTGGCGAAGCAATTTTTAAAGTAGGAAGTCGGAGGGTTAGGAATCAGTGGTGAGTGGTCACTGGAGATTTTTCATCTTTCAAAATCATTTCCTAAAGAAGAAACGTATTATTTAACTGACCAAATTAAACGTTTTTCAAGAAGTGTATCGGTAAATATTTCAGAATAACCACTTTATAAGGAAATTGACGGATAGTGCTGCTGAAAATTCTGAAACTCAAACATGGCTGGAATTTGTTTTACATTGTAATTATATTTCTAAAGAAATTTTTGATAGGTTAACTGAGGACAGTAATAAGGTTGGTAAATTAATTAACTATATGATTCAAAATCAAGATAAATTTGGTTCAAATTATTCTCCAACTGCTTACTCAATACTGAACAATGGTCACTCATAAATATGGCAAAAATAATCCCATTCAAGGCAGTACGGCCTACCCGAGATAAAGTAAGCCTAGTGGCGGCACGCTCTTATCAAAGTTATACCAAAGCGCAGTTGGAAGCCCGATTGCGGGATAATCCATTTTCATTTTTGCACATTGTAAATCCTGGTTATAAATACGATAAGGAGATATCTGGCGAAGCACGTTATAATTTAGTTAGAAACCGCTATTTGGAATTTATTGAAGACGGCATTTTTATTAAGGATGAAACAGCTTGTTATTATGTTTACAAGATTGTGGACCGCGACCAACAAATTTTCAACGGGATTGTCGCTGCCACAAATGCTGAGGATTATGAAAATGATGTTATCAAAAAACATGAAGACACTATTGCGCATCGCGAGATAATATTCAAGGACTATCTAAAAACTGTGGGGTTCAATGCCGAACCTGTGCTCCTCACCTATCCAGATAACGATGTCATTGCCAATATTATTGAAGACATTCAAAACGAACGTGCTGAATTTGAATTCACCACAACCTACAGAGACACGCATTATTTATGGAAAGTTGAAGATACAGGTTTGGTAGAAAAAATCCGTATTGAGTTCGAGCAAATGAAAACCATATATATTGCGGATGGGCACCACCGTTCGGCATCTTCATACTTGTTGTATCGCGATATGAAGGCAAATAATCCAGAGCATAAAGGTGACGAGCATTACAATTTTTTCATGAGTTATTTGTTGCCAGAATCCGATTTGAAAATCCACGAATTTAATCGTGTTGTAAAGGATTTGAATGGTTTGACAAAAGAAGAATTCCTGATTCATTTAGACACTCTTTACCGTATCGAAAATAGAGGAAAAATGCCCTATAAACCTTCCAAGAAACATCATTTCAGTATGTACTTGGATGGTGAATTCTATTCCTTATACTTACGTAAAACAAGTTATGACATCGATACATCTTTGGATGCACTGGACGCACAGATACTTTATAAAACCATTTTACAGCCTATTTTAGGAATTAATGACTTACGCACTGACAAAAGAATTTCATATATAAATGGGAAAAAAGACATTGTGAACATCAAGGAAAGTGTTGACAGCGGTCAGTTTACTGTCGGTTTTGGAATGGTGCCCGTTAACATGTCTGAGATGAAACAAATTGCTAACGATGGATTGAAAATGCCTCCAAAGAGTACGTTTATTGAACCAAAGTTGAGAAGTGGTGTAACGATTTATGAGTTTTAAGAAGCTGGAAATTAGAAGGTAGAAGTTAGAAGTTAAAAATTTAAGTAAATAATGTCCATACAACAAAACCTTGACAATATAAAATCATCAATTCCTGAACAGGTCACTTTGGTAGCAGTTTCCAAAACCAAATCCACTCCTGAAATCATGGAAGCCTATACAGCCGGCCAGCGTAGCTTTGGTGAGAATAAAATTCAGGAAATGGTTGAGAAATTTGAAGAATTGTCAAAGGATATTGAATGGCACATGATTGGCCACGTACAGACGAATAAAATTAAGTACATTGCAAGTTTTGTCAGATTGATACATGGTGTGGATAGTTTCAAATTACTGGTTGAAATCAACAAACAGGCAATAAAGCACGATCGAACAATCAACTGTTTGCTACAGATAAAAATAGCAAAGGAAGATTCCAAATTTGGAATGTCGACGGATGAGGCCTTAAAAATTTTACAATCCAAAGAATTTTTAGAGTTAAAAAACGTTTGTATCACAGGTGTTATGGGGATGGCAACATTTACCGATAATCAAGCACAGATCCAATCGGAATTTTCATTTTTAAAAACTACATTTGATATATTGAAAGAACTGAAGACTGCAAATTGCAAACTGCACATTATCAGCATGGGAATGAGCGATGATTATCCAATGGCGATTGAGTGTGGAAGTAACATGATTAGAGTGGGAAGCCGTATTTTTGGAGAACGCAATTATTAGTGGTCAATGGTCAGTGAAAAATTAATATTAGTGTATTCGTGTCAGAACCATGAGCTACAGACAACGAACAAATAAAGAGTCAAGATTTACGCAATACTAGACATAGAAACTACGGGTGGTAAATACAATGAAGAAGGTATTACGGAAATTGCAATCTACAAATTTGACGGTCATAAAGTTTCTGACCAGTTCATAAGCCTCGTCAATCCTGAACGAGAGATTCAGCCATTTGTGGTCAATCTAACTGGCATCAATAGCAACATGCTTCAAACTGCTCCCAAGTTTTTTGAGGTTGCCAAACGTATTGTTGAGATGACGGAAGATTGCATTATTGTGGCCCACAATTCCGAATTTGATTACCGCATCCTTCGTACCGAATTCAACCGTCTTGGATATGATTTTAAACGCCAAACCTTATGTACTGTTGATTTGGCAAAACAATTGATTCCAGACCAAGAATCCTATAGTTTGGGAAAACTAACAAGAGCATTGGGAATTCCAGTAAGTGACCGACATAGGGCTGCTGGAGATGCAATGGCAACCGTCAAATTATTCAAAATGCTTTTGGCCAAGGACGTCAATAAAATTATCATTCAAGATGCCGTGAAGGCAGAGCCAAAATTTCAAATGGCGCCTAATTTGAAAACCATTATTGAAGATACACCTTCTGTGACAGGAGTGTATTATATTCACAATGCGCAAGGAGAAATCATTTTTATTGGAAACGGTAAAAACATAAAAAATCGGATCAACCAACTTTTTACGAGCACAAGTAACCAGGCCAAAAAAATTCGGTTACAGGTTGCCGCCGTTACTTATGAAACTACAGGAAGCGAATTGGTGGCACTTTTAAAAGAAAATGAAGAGATAAAACGTATCAAGCCCCAGTATAATAAATCTTTAGGGAAAAATCTATTTACACATGCTCTTTATAGTTTTATGGATAGCAACGGGTACCTTAATTTGCAAATTGACAATGCAGATGGCAGAAAAAAATCGATCACCACTTTTGCAAATCGACAAAGTGGTAAAAGCTTTTTATCTAATGCCATTGACCAATACCAACTCTGTCAGAAACTTTCAGGTTTACACCATATTAAGAACAGTTGTTATAAATATGATGTCAACGAATGTTTTGGAGCTTGCATAAAAAAGGAAAGTCCTGACGACTACAATAACAGAGTACTTCAACTGATCCAAAATAACAGTTATGTGTCAAAAGACATCGCCATCATTGATAGAGGAAGGGAGATTGACGAGCGCAGTGTTTTGCTTATAGAAAATGGCGTGTTTAAAGGTTTGGGGTTCTTCAATTTGAATTATCAGATCACAAATCTTAAAGTTTTGGAATCCATAATCACTCCAATCGAAAATACTAGGGAAACCCAACACATCATACAAAGTTATCTACGTAGAAATAAGAATCTTAAAATTATTACCCTGAATAGATGAAAAAACCACTACTTCTAATCTTACTTTTTATATCCGTACACAGTTTTTCTCAAAGTAATTTCAATTCTGAGGATTTAACCGTTACAAAGGCGGATATGGAGCTTGCAACTTACGAAAAAGACTCAACCGCAAACGCACTGGTTCTTTATGAATATGGAAATAGTTATGTGCATAAAACATCTTACAAACTTGTAACCGAAGTGAAGCAAAAATTGAAAATTCTCAACCGCAAGGGATTTGATCATGCCAATATTGAAATAACCCTATACAACGACGGCAATACCAAAGAAAAAATCTCTAATATAACCGCTACTACCTTCAATATTGAAAACAACACGGTGAGCAAAACCCAGTTGGAAAAAAGTCAAATTTTTGAGGAGAAGTACAATGATAATTATACACTTGTTAAGTTTACGTTTCCAAATATAAAGGAAGGATCAGTCATTGTTTACAGCTATTCACTGGAAACACCATATATGTTCAATTACCGGCCTTGGTATTTTCAAAGCAATATCCCGACACTTTATAGTCAATATGAAGCGAGTATTCCTGGCAATTATGAGTACAATATCAAATTGGTTGGATTTTTAAAGTTGGATACCGATGAATCAGTGGTTGAAAAAAATTGCTTGGACGGCGGGCGTGGCTCTTATGCCCACTGCGCCAAGTACAATTATATCATGAAGAATATACCTGCCTTTACAGAAGAGGAATATATGACGACGTCTAAAAATTACTTATCACGAATTGAATATGAGTTAAAATCCTTTAATGGTTTTGACGGTACTGTGAATAATTATACAAAAACTTGGAAGACTGTAGATTCAGAATTAATGACCGATAAGGACATTGGGAGACAGCTAAACAAAAGCAGTGTCATTAAAGGATTATTGGAGGATTCAACAATGAAGGAGAAAGACCAGTTGTCAAAGGCTAAAAGCATTTATGGATATATGCAGGACAATTTTGTTTGGAATGGCAAATATGAAATCTTTCAAGACGTCTCCATAAAGAATTTAATCGATAATAAATCTGGGAAAGTATCTGAAATCAATATTCTGCTCCATAATCTATTGGAGGAACATGGTATTGAAGTTATGCCTGTTTTATTATCTACTCGAAACAACGGTTTTGCCACTAAGATTTTTCCTATCTTATCTGATTTTAACTATCTGATTGTACAGGCAACCATAGAGGGAAAATCCTATTTATTGGATGCCACAGAAAAATATACTTCTTTTGGAGAGCTTCCATTTAGATGTTTAAATCAATACGGACGGTTATTGGATTTTAAAAATGGAAGCCAATGGATAGATATAAATCCTGAAAATCCATCAACAATTCAATACAAAGTTGAATTGGATCTCACAGCAGAAGCTCAGCTTCAAGGCAAAATAAAAAAAAAATCGACAGGTTATCATGCGCTGCCCTTAAAAATGGCGTATTTTGAAAACAACCAAGAGTATATTAAATCCCGTAAGGACGCATATCAGACAATCGATTTCGTAGATTATAAGGTCCTAAAGGAAGACACAACTGATTTTGAATTTAGCGAAGTTTTTGAAATTGAACACTTAACCGAAACTACAGGAAACAACATTTATCTAAATCCTTTTTTGTTTAAATTTTTTACAGAAAACATGTTTAAACTGCAGGAAAGAACTTATCCTATTGATTTTGGTTATAAAGATTCTTATCTCTACAATCTTAAAATTGAATTGGATGAAACCTATAAGGTCTTGGAACATCCAAAGGATTTGACACTGAAGCTTCCAAATAATACTGGAACCATTTTATTGAATAGTAAGGTAGAGGATCATACTTTCCGACTATATTTTAAGATAAACTTTAGCGAGGCAATATACAATCCTGAATATTACAATTATATCAAGGACTTTATGGGAAGCATTGTCGATATCCAGAAAAACTCTCTGATAGTTATACAAAAGAAATAAAACAAACTTTTTGTACATTTAAAGCCTATGGAATATCAAAGTCATCATAAAAAATGGAAAGCCAGGCTGCATGAAATCATTTATGAGGCTGATACAACTGAAGGTAAATTATTTGACATTATCCTATTAATTGCCATCATTGCCAGTATTGCTTTGGTAATGCTTGAAAGTATTAAAGGATTTGATACCAAATACCATAACTTTCTTAATATTTCTGAATGGGTCATAACAATTCTCTTCACTTTAGAGTATGTTGCCCGCATTATTTCGGTAAAACGACCTTGGCGCTATATCTTTAGTTTCTATGGGATTGTAGATTTTTTATCAACCATACCGAAATACTTATCCCTGATTTTCGTGGGAACACATGCTTTGGTAGCATTACGCGCATTAAGATTACTACGTATTTTCAGAATTTTAAAGCTTGTTCGGTATCTTGGAGCTTCAAATATGTTAGTGAGTGCCTTGAGAGCAAGTCGTGCAAAAATAATGGTGTTTCTATTTGCCGTATTGATACTTTGCGTCATTTTTGGCACCATGATGTATCTCATAGAGGGCGAGGCCAGTGGTTTTTCAAGCATTCCAGTAAGTGTCTATTGGTGCATCGTTACACTTACTACTGTGGGTTTTGGTGATATTGCCCCTGTAACGCCATTTGGGCAGTTTGTTGCTTCCATCATTATGATAGTGGGTTATGGTATTATTGCTGTTCCTACTGGGATTGTGTCAGCAGAATTTTCCGCTCAAGGTAAACAAGTAGGAAAAGACATGGACAATAAGTCACTTCCAGAAGTCCATCTCAATTCTCAAGCTTGCCCAAGCTGTGCCGCCGAAAGGCATAAAGATTATGCCAAATATTGCTATAAATGTGGACATTTTTTGAATGACCCTATGTAATCTTTTTGAACTGTAAAAACTTGTGGGTACAAAATATCTCATTACCGTTGTTGGTCCGACTGCTATTGGAAAAACCGCATTGAGCATCAAATTGGCAACGTATTTTAATACCGAGATTCTATCGGCGGATTCACGTCAATTTTTTAGGGAAATGAAAATAGGTACGGCAGCTCCTACCATGACAGAGTTGGCTGCTGCAAAACATCATTTCATCCATCACAAATCCGTCACAGAAGATTATAACGTTGGTGCTTATGAAAAGGATGCCATTGCCTTACTTGACAAGTTATTCAAGGATAAGGACATCGTTGTGATGGTTGGTGGATCGGGTTTATACATTGATGCAGTGAATTATGGGTTGGATGATTTTCCTAAAATTGATCCGAACATTAGAGCACATTTAAACCATGAACTTGAATTAAATGGTTTGGAATATCTTCAAAAACAATTGAAACATTTGGACACGGATTCATATAACAACATTGCCATTGACAATCCACATCGCGTCATTAGAGCCTTGGAAGTATGTATTGGCACAAGCCTACCTTATTCGTCATTTTTGAACAAAGAAAAGACACAACGAAGCTTTAAATCCATAATCATTGGCCTTACTGCCGAACGAAATATTGTTTATGAAAGGATCAACCGAAGAGTGGATTTAATGATGGAAGAAGGTTTATTGGATGAAGTGAAGAAGCTAGCGCCACAGCCGCATTTAAATGCATTGAACACTGTAGGATATAAAGAACTTTTCAAATATTTGAATGGAGACTGCACCCTTGACTTTGCTATTGCTGAAATTAAGAAAAACTCAAGACGATTTGCAAAACGTCAACTTACATGGTTCAAAAAAAACAAAAATATTCTCTGGTTCAACTATGAAATAAATTTTCATACAATTGTCAAATCGATTGACGCCCAGATGGATGTGGAGTAAGATTAAAGGCTCCGAAATTCATGATTTTAAAAAAAAACAAGAAAAATCCTCTATTCCAATTAAATAATCCTACATTTGCAGCTAATTAATTATTTAATATTATTATGAATAAAGGTACAGTAAAATTCTTCAATGACGCCAAAGGTTTTGGTTTCATCACTGAAGACGGTAACAACAAAGAACATTTTGTGCACATTTCTGGTTTAATCGATGAGGTTCGTGAAGGTGATGCAGTAGAATTCGATTTGCAAGAAGGTAAAAAAGGATTGAACGCAGTAAACGTAAAAGTAATTTAATATTTACGCTTAAAACTTTTTAAAAAACACAAAAGCCTATCATTGAGATAGGCTTTTTTAGTTACTTATTTTTAAAACCTCAAATATTATGCTTTTTGATTGACTACCAATCTAAATCCTTCCCCATGAATGTTCAGGATTTCTACATTCTCGTCAAGTTTAAGATATTTACGTAATTTAGCAATGTATACGTCCATACTTCTTGAAGTGAAATAATTATCATCTCTCCAAATTTTCGTCAATGCCAATTCCCGGGGCATTAAATCATTTTCATGTAAAGCCAACAAACGTAATAGTTCATTTTCCTTTGGAGATAATTTTATTGGATCACCCCCATTATGTTTTAAAAATCGAAGTTTGGAATTCAATTCAAAACCACCTATTCTAAATTCAAATTGCTTACTGTCAGCAACTACATCGGTTGCTTTACGCTGCATGATGGCTTTGATTTTCATCAACAAAACTTCACTATCAAAAGGTTTATTGAGGTAATCGTCCGCACCCACTTTATAGCCTTTCAAAACATCTTCCTTCATGGCTTTTGCTGTTAAGAATATGATGGGCACATCGGCATTTTTTTCCCTGATTTCCTTAGCAAGCGTAAACCCGTCTTTGTAGGGCATCATGACATCTAAAATGCACAGATCATAATCGTCCTTTTTAAATTTTTCAAAACCTTCCATACCATTTTTTGCATGAACCACATCGTAGTCGTTCATGGCCAAATAATCTTTTAAAACAGTTCCAAAATTTGGATCGTCCTCGACTAATAGAATTTTTTTATTTTGTTCTTCCATAATTATGATATTAGTGGCAGCTTAATTATAAAGGTACTACCTTTTCCTTTTTCACTTTCTACTGATATATGTCCTTGGTGGTCATCAATCATTCGTTTTACGTATGCCAAACCCAATCCATGGCCTTTAATGTTGTGCACATTTCCTGTGTGTTCCCTATAAAACTTTTCAAACACTTTCTTTTGCACTTGTTTTGACATTCCGTTGCCTTGGTCTGAAATTTTCAATAATATGTTGGTTCCTACATTTTCTGTGTGGATATCAATTTTGGGTGAATCATCCGAGTATTTAATGGCATTGTCCAAAATATTCACAATGACATTGGTAAAATGGGTATCATTAGCCAACACTGACGATTTTTCCGCATTGAAATGGGTTTTTATATAGCCTTGCCTATCTTCAACTATAAGTTCAACATGGGTCATTGCATCAATCACTAAGTCGTGCAACTTTACCCTATCCTTACTGATATTTAATTCGTTCTTTTCAAGTTTGGATATTCGCAATACGTTTTCCACTTGGGCGTGCATACGTTTATTTTCTTCCCTTATCATATTCAGATATCGCATCACCTTCTCCTGATCGTTTATTATTTTAGGATTTTTGATAGAATCCAGAGCCAAATTGATGGTTGCAATTGGCGTTTTGAATTCGTGCGTCATATTGTTGATAAAGTCGGTTTTAATCTGTGATATCTGCCTTTGCTGTATCAATTGATGGAGAGCACTCGCATAGGCTATGATAATTATGGAAGTAAAAACAATAGAAAGTATCGTCATACCTAAAATCGTCCTAAACAAATATTTATTGCGTTCTGGAAAATTCACATACAATTTATAATTGCTTTCGTTGTTGTTATCCAAAAAAAGTGGCACTCCATAGGTTGACCCTGTGGTCAGCTCAAAATTATTGGATTGCACTTTTGTTGCCAAATCCTTATCATAGATTGCAAATTCAAAATCAGTATCTATCCCATCATCATGCAGTTGTCTTTGGATCATCGCTTTCACTTCGTCTTCGGAAACCCTTTTATAAATTGGGTAATTCTTGAAAAGATCTCGATAACTTAATTCAAACTGCTTCTTTTCGAGTTCGGTAAGTTTACTGAATTCATAAATTCTTTTTTGAGATGAAATGTTCAAATTGCCATCAACAGGGCTCTTGTCATAAATGGTCGTTTCACGCTGATTGGAAATGCGACTGATACTCAAACTGTCTAAACCAATGTCAAGGAACAATGATGGCACTTTATAGCTTTCTTCCAAAATCCCATTTCTGTATATTATGGTTTGGTTGATGGAATTATCTTGTGTTTCAACTCTCAATTCTCTAAAGCCTGTTGAATCTGCTACTGCTCCACTTGCAATCAACTGATACATTTTTCCGGAGTAGTCCTTAAACTCTTTATCTTCTATGGCATCAGAAACAAAACTTAATGAACGCTTGACATTGAGGGTGAATTGTTTTTTTTCATTGGTTAAACTATTATTTAAAAAAATAACCTGAACGAAAATGATACCTATGAGCGACAGACTCATCAATACAATCAACATAATGAAAAGCTTTTTGCCCATCGATCAAATTTAACATTTTAACATTTACAATTTGTTGCCTTTAACCTTCCCTTAACAAAAATGTTAAAATTTAGATTTTTGAAAGACTTTTTAATATTTTCTGATGTGTTTTTAACACTTGTTCTTGGGTTTCTTTCAATTCATTATTAACAATCACGAAGTCAGAATTTCTTGTCTTTTCCTCATCTGGCATTTGGTTGTTGACAATGTTTATTATATCTTTTACAGAAGAATTGTCCCTTTGTAATACTCGGGCAATCCTATCATTAGAATCAGCAGTGACGGTAATGATATAATCATAATGCGATTGCATATTGTGCTCAAAAATAATTGCGGCTTCCTTGATGACGTACAGTGAGTTTTGCTTTTTTAACCAGCGTTCAAAATCCATTCTTACCTTTGGATGGACAATTGCATTCATTTTTTCCAATAATGAAGCATCCTTAAATATTCTTGAAGCTAAAAAAGGTCGGTTCAATTCATTATCTACGTAAGATTCTTGGCCAAACAAGGCAATGATTTTGCGCTTGATATATTTTGAACTGCGCATAAGTCGTTTGGCCTCAACATCGGCAATATATATCGGTATCCCAAGATTTTCAAACATTCTTGCAACGGTGGTTTTTCCACTGCCAATTCCTCCTGTAAGACCAACCACTTTCATTTTATAATAATAAATTCCACTTTATGTTGTTTCAATTTGGCACTTTTAACTTCTGTTGGTTTCGCTACCAATTGTGGTGTAAAAAAGGACTTATCCAAACTTTTGACCTGAGCATAATCACATACAATCTTGAAGTCCAGTGATTTAACATTTTTGTAATTTTCCAAACTTACATAATACGACACCAAAATCGTTTTAGGAAAATAATTGATTTTAATATTGGCTGGTAAATTAATAATTGTTACAGGCACTTCTAAGGTGCCTTCTGTAAATTTTTCAGCAATGCCCAATATTTTAACTGAATTGCGGTTTAACTTAATGTTTTTCAATGATTTATCAACCACCAAACCTACTTCTTCTTCTATTGAATTGTTTACATCTTTAAGTTTAATTTCCTGGGTTTTTATTCGGGTGATTTTGTCAATCACATTTTTTGGACCGATCACTTTTACCGAATCAGGTTCTAGTTTCAAACTGTCACGAATGTCATAACCTGAAGCATACGTAATGTCAGATTCGAGCTTTACCGGAACCTTTTTTACCGTCATGATTTCATATGGAAAAATCAATGAATCGGGTTGTATTGAAATTACTTCCATATTAGAACTCAATTGTGATTCGATTTTGTTCAACCCCTTTTTCGTATTCCAATAATATTTTTTACCATACTTCTTTATTGTTTTATCTTTATCAAAATCCACTTCAAGTGTATGTTTATAAAAATTATGTGCAAGCAAGTTAAACCCATAGGCCTTGACCCTTACCTGAACAATAGAATCACGAGATGAGAGAATGCTATGTTGCTCAGGTACATTTTTGTAGGAAACAAAAAACGGGATTGATTCTGTATAAGTTTTTGACAATTTTGCAACAACCAAAAACAAAAAAGACAACAGCACAAAGAATCCAAAAACATTGAGTTTCTTGCTTTTAATCGACTTAAAAAGTTTTAATTTGAGCCTACTTACCATTTTTAAAAAATAACTTTGGGAATTGCTGTTCAGGTAATTTATCGGACAATTTAAGTTTTAAAGTGGATTTTAAAAATCCATAACCATAACCCGTAAATTGAATTAAAATTGCTACGACCGCGTAAATTGAGACTAAAAAATCCTTCGTCTTGAAGATAGCAGCCACAAAGATTACTAAAAAATACAGCATGTAAACTATAACAAGCCAGACAAATTGGAACATCAACAAGGCAATACTCAAAACCAGACCAATACTGAAGAGCGTTGGCAACCAATAAATCAATTTTTTGGATTCAGGATGCCATTGGTTTAAGATAGGTCTTGCCAACCCGAATTTATATACCTGCTCATAGAATTTTGACCAAGACACCCGTCGCTTGTGATATACAAAAGCTTCATGGATGAGCACTGTCTCAAAACCCTTTTTTTTTACTCTTAAGGCTAAATCAGGATCTTCCCCCGGATGGATATTTCCGAACCCATTTGTAGCTTCAAAAGCAGGTTTCGAAATTCCCATGTTAAAACTTCTCGGCTGAAAATCCTTGTATTGTTTTTTTCCACCGCGTATACCACCGGTGGATATAAAAGAGGTCATTGCAAAGTTAACCGCCTTTTGTAAATTGGTAAAAGAATCGTGTGCGGCATCTGGTCCTCCAAAACTATCAACATAGTGTTGACGCAAATATAGAGTTACGATTTGCAAATAATTACTAGGCAAGAGGCAATCGGAATCCAAAATGATAAAATAATTTCCCTTTGCTCTTTGAATTCCAAAATTTCTTGAGTCTCCTGGCCCAGAATTCTGCTTATAAAAATATACAATATCCAGTAATAAATTATATTTGTCAACGACCGATTTACAATCTAAATCTGATCCATCTTCCACAAGGACAATTTCGAAATTACTATCACCTGTTAGATGTGTGAAACTTTCTAAAAGTTCATCAATTTCCTCAGGTCTGTTGTAGACTGGAACAATAAATGAAAAAAGCAGTGGTCTCATAAATAACAAAGGTAATTAAAGAAAATACAAAAGCCACCAATATGGTGGCTTTAGAAAATTTGCAAAATTAAAATACTTATTGTTTGATCACTCTTATAGTTTCTGTAGCATCATTAATGGTCACTTTAACAAAGTAAGCACCAGTTTGCAACGAAGCCATATTCACTTCACTGTTTAAAGCATTTGGTGAAGTTCTTAAAACTTCTTGACCTAATATGTTGTAAATAGATAGATTTTGAATGTTGCTTTGAGCTTTCAAGTTTAATGTATTTTTCACTGGGTTAGGGAAGTAAGTGAAACCATTTTGATTTTCCACGTCTCCAACACTCAAAGTAGCACTGTGGGCAGAAATCGAGAATGGTTCTAATTCATCTCCATCATATTCCCAGACTCTCACATAAATTGTTGATCCTGCCGTTAAACCGCTTAAATTTAAAATAGAATAAAGCCCTGTACTTGCACCATCATCATCACAATCGATTGAAGTTAGACTACCACAATCACCAGAAAAGACTTCAATTACAGAATCAAAGGTTGTGGTGTTTGTCGCTGAATCTGGACCTGTTTCAATAGTTAAGTTTCCATCAGCAGGTACCACTACACTGTACCATACACCAGGGCCAGGGCCGGCTATTTGACAACTGGAAGTTTCTCCATTGAATGTTGCACCAACCACAGTTCCGTCAACGGCATTCTCAGCATAATTATTTCCTGGTGTTAATGCAATGGCTCCAGAACAATCGTCATTCGGAAGATTGTTTACCGTGAGTACCCCAGAAATATTATTGTCAGCTCCCCATATACCACCAAAAGAACCATTAGCTTGAATGCCACCATAAGTAAATGGGGCGGTATTCAAACTCCAACGGCTGGCATAATAATAGGTGCCAGGCAATGGTATCAATTCCCCTAAATCGAGCGTGTACTCATCATTGTTACCAACTTCGCCAAGGTAAGTTGCAGCAATCCAGGTCCAACCTGAACCACTTGGGTCAGTGTTATCAGTGCTATAACCTATCCAAGCCTGAATGCCTGGCGCCTGCCCAGAGGTGACATCTGTCAACCCTGCTTCGTAAGCCTGTGCATAAACATCAAAAGTATTACCAACTTCTATAGAACCATTAGGTGGCCATTGCAAATTGTAATAATCCAATGTATCGGTAGGTGGTGTGCCATCGATATAATTAAATTGGATGTTTGGCTTATCCGCATTCGCGGTTCCGGTGTTAACTTCACAAGATGTTCCCCCATCTGTTCTAAATCTTCGTGATCCATTGGTCGTTGTTGTTGTTCTAACTTGACCATAAGGAGATGTGTAAGCATTTTGTCCGTCTGAACAAACCTCCACCAAAATATTATCAACACCATTCCAAACAAAATTTGTATCGAAAGTTATCATATCAAATACTCCAGCAGCCGTTACCGTAGGGTCATAATCAAATGCATTTTTCACAACAGTAGTTGGTGATGCATCGTGAGTCGCAGAATTAACAGCGGACGTATGCCCCATTTTTATAGTATACCCTAATAGTGCACCTCCTCCATAATCTCCCGAAATGGACCATCCCAGTGCTGTGATTTCGTCATAAGGTGTCATCATGACGCTCAATTCTGCAGCAGTATAAACAACCTGATATCTAAACGAATTAAAATATCCATCTATAGGATCACTGCCTGTAGAGGTGGTTTCAGAAGTCCCAGTTCCTATTACTATGGACTGTGCATTGATTTGCGAAGTAAAGGCAAATGCAATAATCGTAAAATACAATAATGTAATTTTCTTCATGTTTTGATATTTAAATTTGTTAAACTTTTTTTAATCCTCAAAGACAGAGGAATTGGTTTTCTAATTTAATAACATTCCATCAGAAAATAATGTGTTTTGTTTTCTAATCGATAAAAGACCATATTTATCGGTAAACTGTTATAATCCTAGATTATTATACAGCAAAAGCTACAATATGGCACCTTATGTTTAATACGCATATTAATTTTAATTAATTATTTAATAAAATTTTCCATGACTTCGTCACTTACACCCATATTGCTAAATCCTCCATCATTGAATAGGTTTTGAAGTGTAACCCGCTTTGTAAGGTCACTAAATAAGGTTACCGTATAATTCGCACAATCCAAAGCGGTAGCGTTGCCCAAAGGTGACATCTTTTCGGCATAGGCAATAAATCCATCAAATCCTTTAACACCTTGTCCGGCCGTTGTTGGTGTTGGCGATTGAGAAATGGTATTGACGCGAACCTTTTTATCCTTACCAAAGAAATAGCCAAAGCTTCTTGCTATACTTTCTAGATAAGCTTTATTATCTGCCATATCATTGTAATCTGGAAATACACGTTGTGCAGCCATATAAGTGAGAGCAACAATACTTCCCCATTCATTCATGGCATCTGCTTTATACAGGGTTTGCATTACTTTATGAAAGGACATTGCAGAAACATCGGTTCCTTTTTGGGTCCAATCATAATTTTGATCTGTATAATGTTTCCCTTTTCTCACGTTTATGGACATGCCAATGGAGTGCAATACAAAATCCAACTTGCCACCAAGGATTTCAGTGGATTTTGAAATAAGGTTTTCCAAATCTTCAATAGATGTTGCGTCGGCGGGGATCACCTGTGATCCCGTTTTTTCGGCCAGTTCGTTTATTTGCCCCATTCGCATCGCTATCGGAGCATTGGTGAGCACAAATACACCTCCTTCTTCATGGACTCTTTCTGCCGTTTTCCATGCGATTGAATTGGCATCCAACGCGCCAAAAATGATTCCGCGTTTTCCTTTGAGTAAATTGTATGACATGTTGTTCTTTGTTTAGCTATTTGTTTTTAAGTTGTTTATTGCTTTGATGAAAAAATATCAATGAATTTCAAAGTTAAGAAAACTTTGAACTTTTATCTTTTAAACCTTAATATTTTTAATTCAGCAATTGTTTGGCATGTGCAATTGCAGATTCTGATAATTTCGAACCTCCCAACATCTGAGCAATCTCCACAATACGCTCATCAAAATTCAGTTTTTTCAATTGTGTTTGGGTGATTTCATTTACATCTTCTTTAAAGACCTTAAAATGTGTATCCCCTTTTGCTGCGATTTGTGGTAAATGCGTTATTGTGAATACTTGCATTGTTTTGCTCATCTGCTGCATGATGGAAGCCATTTTGTTGGAAGTCTCACCAGAAACTCCTGTGTCGATTTCATCAAACATAATTGTTGGCAATTGAATATACTTTGAAAGAATTGATTTAATGGCTAACATAATACGGGACAATTCACCGCCAGACGCCGCTTTTTTCAAATCATTGAAATTGCCTCCTTTATTTGCAGAAAAAAGAAATTCAAGTCCATCCGATCCATTTGCATAAAAATTTTGGGTAGGATGTAATTCTATATTGAACTTGGCATTCGGCATGCCTAGAGTCGATAAAATTGCTTCCAGTTGTTCGATCAACTGTGGGATGATGTTTTTTCTATTGGTATGAATTGTTGCTGAATCAGCTCTTAGTTGAAATTTTAGAGAATCGATTTCAGTTTCAATTTGAAGAATTATAGCATCAAGATTTTCTGTATCACTTATTTTTTTTGATAGATTTTCCAGTATTTGTATCAATGCAGGTTCATCGGAAACTGAGTGTTTGCGCATTAAATTATGAAGTACCTGAAGTTTGGCATTTACAGCTTCCAGACGATTTGGATTGGATTCAAGTTGCACTTGAAGATTTTCCATATCAATGAAAATATCATCCAGTTCAATCAAGCTGCTGTTGATACGGTCATAAATATTCCTATAACTCGTGCCGTAAGTTGATAATTTGGCAAATTGTTGTTTCAGTTCCGTCAAAGTATGGATGATGCCGACCTCTTCGTTTTCCATTAGTTGATTGGAATTTGAAAGTCGCTCTTTAATGTCCTCGATGTTATTGAGTGTTTCATATTCCTCTTCCAAAGCAAGCATTTCACCCAACACCAAATTGGCATCTTCCAATTCTTTCAACAAAAAAGTGTTGTAATCATGCTCCTTTACAGATTCAGCCTTTTGATTTAGGAGCGATTTCAATTTTAATTGAAGATCTTTGAAGGATGCAAGATTCGCCGAATAACTTTGGAGCATACTTACGTTTAATGCCAAAGCATCGATGACCTGAAACTGAAAATCGTCATTGGTGAGTTCCAAGGTTTGATGTTGCGAATGTATATCCAACAACCGCTCGCCCAAAATTTGCAGGCTATCCAAATTTACTGGGGTGTCATTGACAAATGCCCTTGATTTACCGGACGGTAAAATTTCCCGACGGATAATTGTCTGCGTTTCATAATCGAGGCCTTCGGATTTAAAGATTGGTTTTAAATCATATTTTGCAAGATCAAACGCTGCTTCAATGACACACTTTTCGGAAGGGTTTTTTACACTGCTCAAATCGGCCCTCTTGCCAAGAATCAAGGATAAACCTCCTAAAAGGATTGATTTTCCTGCGCCAGTTTCACCGGTAATAATTGTCAATCCGTTAGTGAAATTCACCTGAAGCTGATCAATAAGGGCGTAATTTTTAATTGTGAGTGAGGTGAGCATTTTTTTAGTTTTCAGTCTTCAATTGGCTCCCGATGATTATCGGAATCAGTTCATGCCCTTTGGGATGTTGTCTTGATAAATTAACAACCACTTATTAAATTTGTTGTACTTCTAACTTCATGCTTCGTGATAACATCTTCAAGCTCTTTAGAAACTAATATTCCTCCATTTGGAAGCGTATGTTGGTGCAATCTTATTGAGTATCTCAATCACCGATGTGACATTAACGCTAGGACCTCCACTGAAAATATCGGCAATTTCGTCCCCTTTGGCATCAAAAAAGACCCGCAACAAAAAAGAATTGGGGCGTCTTTGGTTCATGGTGTTCAAGTCCGTCATTACGGCGGCTATTTTTTCCTTACCGCTTTTCGGATTATCGGCCATAGCATCGAGTCCGTTGATGTGATAATCGTAAATAACACTCCTAAATTCCTTATAGGTTGGAGACATCAGATTATCTATGAGTATAAAACGTGTCTG
>JBGTDZ010000083.1:0-13836 GCA_041748055.1 Aquaticitalea sp. | reverse complement strand
AAAGCAGGAAAATAAATATGTTCTCCTGCCTTTTGTTTTATTTTCTTGTTCACCAATTTAATTGGACTCCTTCAAAAAACTATGGTTTTTACTGTAATCCAACATTTGACCTGAAAATGATTCTGGTTGAGTTACTTTGATGGCAGTGATTTCGCCTTTATCATTTGTCTCAGGCACCAAAACAGGGTTCACAAAGCCACTGTAAGGGGCAGATGTGAACTGCTCATTGCGTTTCAAAATCTCGGTATGCAGTGGTTGATCGACCTTTACGCCATAGGTTTCCACCAACGCTTCAACCGCTTTATAGTCACCTTCAGATTTGATGCGTTGGGTTTCTCTTAATAATTGACCAAAAAGTTCATGTAACTTGTCGTAATCGTTGATATTGTAATATGTTTTGCCATCACGGGTTATTTTTTCTATCACATTATCATTCTTACCTTTTTCATAAGCCCAAGCGCTTACCCACTGACGGTTTCTCATGTGTGATTCTTCCACATCATCACCCAAATTCAATCGAATCAATTGGGTCATAAGTCCATTTCGAATATAACCATCATAAGCTGCCATTCCCACCTTTTTCCAATCATCCACCAAACCAAGCTCCTGCAATTTAGGATTGTACAAATAATAAAGACCTACCAAATCAGCGCGGCCTTCTTCCAAAGTGGATGCGTAATTTTTAAGTGTTTCTTTGGTTTCTCCCACTCCAGGATTCAATTGTCCGGACGCGTGACCAATAACTTCGTGCAAAGCGGTGTGCAATTTGTCCCCAATTTCCCCATAGGTTTCCTCCAATTCCAGTTCGGTGGAATCATTTACAAACTCCTTCAATCGATCGGTGCTGCCTGCATTGTTATAGGCTTCGATAATGTTTCCAAGAGACACCGATTTACTTCCCACGGCCGCACGGATCCAGTTGGCATTTGGTAAGTTGACGCCGATTGGCGTACTTGGTGAGGAATCTCCAGCTTCACCGGCCACATTGACCACTTTATAAGTAACTCCTACGACCTTCGCTTTTTTATGTTCGTCCATCAAAGGCGAATTGTCCTCAAACCATTGCGCATTATCAGATAAGACCTTCATCTTTTGCGACATGTCAAAATCATTGATTTGCACAATGCTTTCATAAGATCCCCTATAACCCAACGGGTCATTGTAAACTTCGATAAAACTGTTGATATAATCTACATTTCCTTTGGTGGCAGCAGTCCATGCGACATTATAATCATCCCAAGTCTGTAAGTCACCAGTTTTGTAATATTGAATCAGTAATCCAAGCGCATTTCCTTGTTCGGCATTTTCGGCAACCCCTTTGGCCAATTCCAGCCACTTCACGATTTCGTCGATGGCAGATCCGTAAAGCCCCCCTGACTTATATACTATTTCCTTCAATTCACCATTTTCTTTTACCAATTTGGAATTTAACCCAAAAGACAATGGCTTTTCAGGATTTGGGGATTTTTTATTCTTATAAAATTTTTCAACATCTGCGTTGGTAACATCTGGGCCATAGAAGTTCACAGCAGAAAGTTTTACGTTATCAACTCCCTTGGCCTGATTTACTTTTTTGGAATCTTTGTCATTAAATATCACGTCAAACGCCTCACCTTCGAGTGATGCATGGGTTTCTGCCAAAAGAAATTTCAAATACTCTTGATCAAACTCAGGTTTAAATTTATCATTGGAATAATGATGATGGATGCCGTTACTGAACCATACACGCTTAACATAGGTGTCAAAAGCTTTCCAGTCGTCCGAAAATTTATCGCCATCGTAATTGGTGTAAATCGTTTCAAGTGCTTTTCTTATTTTTAAATTGTGACGGTAATTTTGGTCCCACGAAATATCGCGACCTGCCAAACCTGCCTGCGTCAGATAATATACCAACTTCTGTTCCTTTAAGGTCAATTTTTCCCAACCAGGAATTTGATAGCGTAATATTTTAATGTCTGCAAATTGCTCAACATTGTAGTCAAATGCTACTTCTTCTTTGGTTTCGATCGTGGGTTCTACTGTTTCCTTTTGTTCATCCTTGCAAGAATAAAAGCTAACAAATACCAACCCAATGGCAAATATTGATTTTAATTTCATTTTAATTCTTAATTTTAATTGTTGTCCCACAAATGTAATATTAATTGGGATAGTATAAAATTGATTATCTTTGAATCAACTACAAAACCAGAACCTATAATTGATGAAAGCCTTAAAATACATCCTATTTTTATTATTGATTGCCATAATAGGAATTTCCATATACGTCGCTGTTCAGCCAAATTCTTTTGAAATCACCAGAGGTAAAACCATCAAGGCACCGTCGGCTGTTATCTTCGATATCGTCTCTGACACCACGACGATCGACCTTTCCTCTTTTTGGAAAGAAACAGAAACCCTAAATTCAGTTTCAGATAGTCCGAATGATTCGATTACACTATCATTTGCCAGTAAAGCCATTCCAAAATCCAAATTGATTTGGTATTTCCAGCCTGATGGGGACGGTTCTACCAAAGTGATCAGAAAATTGGTAGCATATAAGTTATCCTTTATGACCAAGGCCAAAACCCTGCTATTCAAAGAAAATGACAAGATAATGAGAGAGCAATTGGATAGAAGCTTGGAATTACTTGATGCCAATGTTACTCAAAGTATGGGATTTTATGATATCAAAGTGGATGGCATTACCGAACATGGTGGCGGATTTTATATGTATAAAACCACCTCTTCAACAGCATCGAACATTAGTAATATGATGGCACAGCAATATGCTGCCATTCTGAATTTTATGCAGGATAACTCCATCGTTGCAAATGGAATGCCTTTTACCATTTATAATGAAATGAAGGAGAATGGCAGCGTCATCATGAGCAATGCCTTTCCTGTTCAAAATCAAGTAACCGTCACTGAGGATAGTAATATTCTTTGTGGATATATGGAAAGAACCAGGGTACTTAAAACCACTTTAAAAGGGAATTATACAAACCTTGTAGCAGCATGGAATACGGCATTTAAGCATTTAAAAGATAATGGATTGGAACAATCGGAAGCAAAACCATTTGAAATATACACAAACGACCCAGGTGCTGTGCCAAACCCAGCCAATTGGATAACTGAACTTTATATTCCGCTAAAGACTCCAGAACCTGTAGCAACCGAAGCATTGTGAAACAACTACTATTAGTCTTTGTGGGTGGTGGCTTTGGAAGTATTTTGCGATACTTAATTGGAAAGCGCTTTACCTCCGACAGCTATCATTTCCCATGGGCTACCTTCAATGTCAATTTAATAGGCAGTTTTATTATTGGTGCGGTATTAGGCTATATCTTGATAAAACAACAGGTTTCTAATCAAATGTATCTTTTGATTATTGCCGGATTTTGTGGTGGTTTTACAACCTTTTCAGCCTTTACCCATGAAAGTCTCATGTTCTTACGTTCAGGACAAACCAAATTGTTTTTCTTGTATATTATTTCCAGTATTCTTTTTGGTTTGTTTTGTGTCTGGTTGGGATATCTGGCATCCACCAAATTGTTTTAGTGCTTTTTAAAAGCCTTCACACCAGCTCTTACTTCTATATCTAAATAATTTTCCCTTGGCACAATTGGGCAGGAATATTTCTCATTATAGGCACAATATGGATTATAGGCAGAATTGAAATCGACTTTAATGGTATCTCCTTCTGGCATCCTCAAATCGATATAACGTCCTCCTCCATAACTGCCATCGCCATTGGTATCGTCCAAAAAAGGCAAAAACAAGTAATCTTCATAACCTTCATCGTCTAAATCCAGATTTTTATAGACATTTAAGGTATAAGTCTTTCCTTTCAGATTGAACGAAATCTCTCCATACTTTATGTATTCGGGAAGTCTGTCAGTGGTTGTTTTCATCTTGAAAGGCTTTTCATCCAACGCCCTTTTAAATTTGGCAGTTACCACAAAAGTGGAATCAAACTTGAAAAAGTCCAGGCCTTTGAAATTCTTCAGATCTTTTTGCTTTAAGGGAGATTTGGAAGCATCTTTATATTCAGAATTAATCTCCTTTTGAAATTCTGTCTCTCCCAGTACTGATGGCTGTTTTTGGGCACAGCCAAGGAGAAAAAAAAGACTCAAGATGAAGGAACAAACAGCTTTCATATTAAAAATTTTATAATCAAAAATACAACATTAACTTTTTTTCCATAGCTTTGGCAAAACAATTAAAAGAAATATGAACAACTGCATTGTCACATATCAAAAGAGAACCACTTCCAATGGAAGTCGGACTTGCTATATGTTATGATGATAAGAATATATATTTAATCAATACATGAAAGTCCGACCATAGCGTCGGACTTTTTATTTTTACAACAATCAATCAACCATGAAACATTTACATTTATTGCAAATATCTAAATCGAAGATTTATTTTGGAAGGCTCATATATCTAATTAAAATTGAATTATAGGGCGATATGAAACTGTTTAACTTTTTATACTACAATATCGGCCATGGGTATGTGAATACCTTTCGGGGTCTATCCAAGGAAGTGTGGTGGTTGGCATTGATAACCCTCATCAATAGAGCAGGTACGATGGTAATCCCATTCTTGTCCCTGTATTTGACAACCGATCTAAAGTTCACATTGGACGACGTCGCTTGGATCATGACAGCCTTTGGTCTGGGCAGCATTGTAGGTTCTTGGGTGGGTGGAAAGCTCACTGACAAAATAGGCTATTATAAAGTCATGGTGGCCAGTTTATTGTTGAGTGGATTCCTGTTCATTGGACTTCAGTTCTACAATACTTTTGCAACCATCTGTGCAGGTATTTTTATTCTGATGGCGGTTGCAGACATGTTTCGACCAGCAATGTTTGTGGCATTGAATGCTTACAGCAAACCAGAAAACAAAACACGTAGCATCACTTTGATCCGACTGGCAATCAACCTTGGATTTTCCGCTGGGCCGGCCATTGGCGGACTGATCATCACCACAATTAGCTATGGAGGCTTATTTTGGGTAGATGGCATTACATGCATCATTGCAAGTATTGTTTTACTAAAGGTTTTGCATCCAAAAAAAGCAAAATTATTGGATGAGGAAGTCAGTGAGAATCCAAAATCTGCCTATACTGATAAGGCATTTTTGATATTCCTTGTGGCAATGGTGATCTTCGGAATTGTCTTTTTACAGTTTATCTCCACCATTCCCTATTTTTATAAACAAGGTATAGGACTTACAGAATTTGAAATTGGATTGCTGATGGCACTGAATGGCATTTTGATATTCGCTTTTGAAATGCCACTCATCAAATGGCTCGAAACAACATCCTTTACAAAAACCGGATTGATGCTTTTTGGGCTATTGATGACCTGTTTGGGATTTTTATTCCTAATCATTAATCCATGGGTTGGCTTCATTATCATTAGCATGGTCATCTTGACTTTTGGAGAAATGATTGTATTTCCATTTTCCAATTCATTTTCATTGGATAGGGCAAAAAGAGGCTTAAAGGGAGAATATATGGCATTGTACAGCATCGCATTTTCCGTATCGCATGTTTTTGCACACAACGTGGGATTTCATATGATCGATGCTTTCGGATTTGACTCAACTTGGATATTTATGATGGTATTGGGAATGTTTGGCGTATTTTTATTGTTTTTTTTAAAAAGATATATGAATTCGGGGAATTTGGCAAATTGAGTTTTGATAGAGCATAAAAAAATAGTCATCATTGGGGCAGGACCTATCGGCATTGCCTGTGCTCTTGAATGCAAAAAAAGGAATTGGGATTATGTGGTTCTCGACAAAGGCGCACTGACGAACTCCTTATTTAATTATCCCAAAAACATGACTTTCTTTTCCACGTCCGAAAAACTGGAAATTGATGACATTCCTTTTATAAGCAACAACCCAAAACCCAACAGGGATGAAGCTTTGGAATATTATCGCCGTGTTGCGACTTCCAATGCTTTGAATATCCGCCTGTATGAAACTGTTCTAACTGTCGAAAAATCGACTTATTTTACAGTATTGACTGATAAAAAAGAATATCATTGTGAACGCGTTATTCTGGCGACAGGGTTTTATGACATTCCAAAATTGCTCAATGTTCCTGGCGAAGCCTTGGAGAAGGTTACCCATTATTACAAGGAAGCACATGCTTATGCCATGCAAGATGTCATCGTTGTAGGTGCAAGCAACTCGGCCGTGGATGCTGCTTTGGAAATATGGCGGAAAGGTGGTAACGTGACTATGATTGTCAGAAAAGATCAAATTGGCGAACGCGTAAAATATTGGGTTCGACCCGACATCCTTAATCGAATTAAGGAGGGAAGTATCCAGGCCTATTTTGATTCGGAAGTGATTGAAATAAAAAAACATGAAGTCATTATCAATACTCCGGACGGACATAAAACAATTCCCAATGATTTTGTAGTTGCCTTGACAGGATACCGTCCAAACTTTGCTTTTTTGAAATCCATAGGCATTACATTATCCGAAGATGATAATTGCCTACCCCATTACAATCCAGACACGATGGAATCGAATGTAAAAGGATTATATCTTGCTGGAGTAATCTGTGGCGGTATGGAAACCCACAAATGGTTCATTGAAAATTCCAGAGCCCATGCAAAACTCATTGCCAATCACATGGAAAATAGTAAATTCACAGTCTAAAAGTATCAGCCTATGCATCCTTGGGAAGACAAGCCTATCTACAAAAAAGCAATGGAAATCCATAAACTTGTGGAATCCCTAATTGCACTTGTCAAAGAATCAGAATTGCCGCATGCCGATGAGGTGGACCTAGACCTTCTGAATGATAAATTTATAGACATGAGCACCAATGCCATTGAGATCATCTCATTGATTTCTGCGTCTTCACAAACCTATACGCCTTACGATTATGCCATGGAAAATGCCGTGTTTATTAAAAAAGCTGCTCAGGAAATTCAGGCCGATGCTATTTATATTGAAGACATGGGGCTTAATGACATTGATTACCTGGATCTTTTACACGACGAAATCGATGCCCTTCGGCTGTTATTTGTCGAATGGATAAAAACTTTTGAACTTTGGAAATACGGCGGCGAAGATTGGGGATTGTTCAGTCCTGAAGGTATTGAGATTATCAATATGATTCCTGAGGAAGAGGAAGATGACGGCGAAGACGAAAGGCTTTTTGGAAAGGAAGACTTTGAAGACGAAGATGATGAGGAAGATGAGGAAGATGATGACAATTACTAACAATCATTTAGATTCTATACCATAAATTACAAATTCAAGGCTGAGACTTAAGTAGGCCAAACATTAATTACTTCACTGGCTTCACGTCATTAAAACTCACAACATGCGATAACACAATTTGTGTCTTTGTCTCTCCATACATAATAAGTTGATCGATAAAAGTTTCGAGATGCTTTTGATTTTTCAGCACCACCTCCATCACTATATTTTCGTTGCCAGTGATGCGATAACAATTCAAAACCTCATCATAGGTTTTTACCTTTTCTAGAAATGGTTTCAACATCCCCATAAAAGCCCGTAAGGTGATGATTGCCTTTAATTGATAACCAGTTTCAATCGGTGAAATATGAGCATGGTAGCCTCTTATAATACCAGCATCCTCCATTTTTTTAATGCGCTCCGACACCGCAGGCGAACTAATGCCAACCTGTCTCCCAATTTCAGTATTGGACTGTCGGGCATTGGTCTGTAAAGACTTCAAAATGTTCCAGTTAAGGTTATCTATCTTCATTGAAGGAATTTTAACTATAAAAACTTAATTATTAAAGCAAATATACGATTTTGCCTTCATATCGAAAGTAGATTTTGCTACCTTCTGATTAATTTTGTTATCCCTGTCATATAAACATATTATGTACCAAATCCCATCCCATCTCTTAAATATGCCTATTTATAAAAAGGCCATGGAAATCATTATCCTATCGCGAAGCATTTCCACATATCTCAATCAGGATTTGTGTTACCTAAGACTAGATGGTAGCGAAGATGCAAATATCTATTTTTCTGGAGATATCGTCCAGCAATCAAGTTCTTTGGCGCCTGAAATCGTCAATGCCGAACTAGAACGCAATACCGATAACAAGCATAAGCACATCGCCTCACTTGAGAGATTGACAAATTTACTGTATAACAACTGTAAACGTTTGGAGCACTGCAATAGTAATGGCAAAGACTTTCTACCAATACTCCGTAGTGAACTCCGTAAATTCAGACGATTGCAACATAGCTGGATGATGACTCTTTAGTTGTTAAGAGGCAAGAATTAATTTCAATCCTGTGGTGTCATGGCTCACAATTTGGCTTTCAGCCTCATGGTAGCGTTCCGATTTAATGGTAAATAACAACCATTCAAAATAGTTCTGGGATCTTCTGTTAAAACGGTAATTTAGTGTAGTTTCCATAATCATATAATTTTGATTTAACTTGTTTTAGTAAATGAGGGTAATCAAAAGTACATGCTGTCTGCCATACCGACATAAAAATTAGTCCAACAGCCCAAATAACTCTATAAATAACAGCCTCTTACAATTTTTAACGCTGAAAGGAAGATATTTTAACTTCATAACATTTCTTTCTATTGTTCCTCTTACTATTATTTTGGATTCGCCCATTGGTTATTCCAAAATGGATGGCTTTTTTGGCACTTTTATTTAATTTGATTATGTTGTTCTCAACCATAACCATTCAAATTCCTATTCAAATAAAATTAAATAAAGCATTTTCTCTCGAATAAATTGATAGACTTAAAATGACTGATATCATATTTAGACGCGTACCAATGATAATGTTGGCAATAACAAATTTCGCTATGTTATATATGGTTATTAAACGTTCAAACAGGTAATGCAACTAAAAAAACAAAACATAAAATTCGGCTCTTTTTTAGGCTGATTTTGTGCAACAGCTCCAAAAAGTTATCACTTTTTTAAACGCTATTTTTGACCAACTCTTGTACGTCATTTTTGACCTATCAAAGAAAATTGTCCATCCATTAACGAAGTTTGTCCATTTTATAATACTAGGTAGCTTGCCATCTTTGTACTGTCAATAATGGCAAATAATATTAACATATAAAAAATGGAAAATGTAACAGTAACGGAATTTAATATTCCAACAAAAAATGAAGTATCTCCAATTAATCAAGAGATTTTCGACAATCTGAATAAGGCTTTGGGTTTTGTTCCTAATCTTTATGCAACTATTGCGTATTCAGATAATGGATTGAAAAGATATTTAGAGTATCAAAATGCCAAAACTTCCCTAACAAACAAAGAGAAAGAAGCTGTGAATTTAGTTGTAAGTCAAGTAAATGGTTGTGTCTATTGTCAAAGCGCACATATTGTGTTGGGAAAAATGAACGGATTCAACGAAAGCCAATTGTTGGAAATTCGCAAAGGGAAGAGTGAAAATTCTAAATTAAACGCTTTGGTAAAATTGGCAGCAGATGTTACCAATAATCGTGGTAGTGCAAGTGATGAAAATTTAGCAGACTTCTTTACACAAGGATATTCCAAAGAAAATCTCGTAGATTTAATTCTTCAAATTAGTGACAAAACTGCAATGAACTATTTACACAACCTTACCAAGGTGCCTGTCGATTTTCCAATCGCACCTAGCCTTTAGAACACAAAACTAAAAGGAGAAACATATCCAGTTATATTTCTCCTTTTTATAAAACCTAATCATTATGAATCAAGAAGCAAAAAAATACCCACTTCCACCTTTTACTATGGAAACCGCACTGGAAAAAGTGCAAAAAGCTGAAGATGCCTGGAACAGCAAAAATCCTGTAAATGTTTCAAAAGCATATACCGTGGATTCTGAATGGAGAAACCGAACCCAGTTTATTAATGGAAGGAAAGAAATCGTTCAGTTCTTAACCGAAAAATGGCAGAAAGAAAGAAACTATAAACTGAAAAAAGAGCTTTGGGGATTTAGGGAAAATAGAATGGCCGTGCGTTTTGAGTATGAATATCAAGATGAAAACGACCAATGGTACAGAGCCTACGGAAATGAGCTTTGGGAATTTGATGAAAACGGCTTGATGCAAAAACGCTTTGCCAGCATTAATGATTTAAAGATTGAGGAAGGCGACAGGAAATTAAAGTAATTTTAGGGTATGATGCAAAAAAATAATTTCACTCTTATCAATCCGCAAACAGGCAATTTAGCTTTCAAATTATTCTATTTTGAAAAGGACAATCCATTTGATCATGTTCGAAGGTTGAATTATTATTCTTTGATTTGGGTAAAAAAAGGAAATGGCAGGGCAAAAGTGGATTTTTCGGAATATAACTTTTGTGAAGACATGCTTTTTTCGTTTTCACCATACCAACCCTTTATGATAAATCCCAATGAAGATATGAGCGGAATCGCCATCAATTTTCACCCAGATTTCTTTTGCATTCACAAACATCAAAGCGAAGTGGCCTGTAATGGGATATTGTTCAACAATATTTACAATCCGCCTTTTGTAGAAATCAACGAAGCTTCAAAAGTAACTTTTGAAATGATCATTGAACAATTGAAAAGTGAAATGCAAAGCCCAGCTTTGGCCCAATACGAATTGTTGATTTCGTATTTGAAAATATTTTTAATTACGGCATCGAGACTAAAAACCGATCAACAGCCAGAAGCCAAAAAGGAAACAAATGGTAATGTGGACCCTTTTATTTTACAGAACCTTAAAAATTATATAGAGTCACACTACAAAACCAAACACACACCTAGTGACTATGCAGATTTATTGGCAATAAGCCCTAAAGCCTTGTCAAAACTAACAAAAAACCACTTCAACAAAACCCTTACCGATTTAATCTCTGAACGCATAGTGATAGAAGCAAAAAGGGAATTGTATCTAACAAATAAAACAGTGAAGGAAATAGCATATGAATTAGGTTATAACGACGAATACTATTTTAGTAGATTTTTTAAAAAGAATGCAGATGTATCTCCACAATTATATAGAGAAACTGTTGGTTTTGATAGAGCTTCTAGCAGTTAAAACAAAATAAGACACGAACGCCCATCACCGTTTAAAATTTATTGCAATCTAGCCTTCTTATGAAAATCCTCCCACCCCCAAAAGCGTGGCAAGTTGAATTTTCTATTAAGTTTTTATTAACTAAATTTGGTGCTTAAATAACACAACTGTTGATAAACAAGAAGTGGAACAAAACCCGAAAAAATGAGACACCTGATTTTAGCAATTCTCCCCCTACTTTTTATCGTGGGATGCAAGCAGGCTGATCGGACTGAAATATTACAAACCAAAGTTGATAGTTTACAAACCAAAGTTGACAGTTTACAATTTAAAAATGATTCCCTAAGCCAAGGAGTGAGAACGACTCAACCTGAATCAAATTATTGGTTCAATGCGGATTATGATGGTGACGTACTTGTAGATAGTGGCATCCCCAATCCGGCGGAATTTGTCGAAACCGAATTTCGCAAAAGAACCGACCTGATTCCCACAAAAGCCGTTATGGGAGGCACCATGCGTTTCGGTACTGTACAACTTTTGAGCCGTGAATGGTTGATTGCCGACTTTGATGACGGACACATACAGGGAAGGGCATTGTATAGTTACAAGCTGAATGATACAGGACAATTGGAATTCAAGCTTTTGAATGCCATTCAACCGGAATAAACTGGACATATTCTAGATAAGCTAGAATAATTAAGAATGTTTTTCGTTCGGTTTAAAACATTTATTACTCAATAAAAGCAACTCCAGAAAACGAGTGGTCACCCATTTTGATAAAAGCGGCATGCCCATAAAACCTTCAAAAACAAATATTGATGCATTACTAGAGCAATTAACCAATCAGGCTAAAATTAAAAGCATATAATCAAAACCTAAGAAATAAAACAATGATGATAACCACTTTACTTGCCATAATTTTAAGCCTAGCACTAATGTATCTATTAAGATAGTCCATTCTTTATAATCTCTCCCTGAAAATCCTCCGTTTACCACCATTCCTCTCACCCTTATTTTCCAACAAGCACCCACAACCATTCAAAAACCACTCAAACCATTTAACAGTCTCAAACAAAACAAGACCCTACATCAAGTCATCGGTACAAGGGTCACAATAAAAACAATTTTTAACTTATTTATAGTTCATTTAAATAGAATCTGTATCTGTCTATTTTCAATTAAAAAGTCTTTAATCTTTAAAACCCAAAATAAATTTCACCAACTTTGTCCTTAATAAAAACACCGACATGAGCAAAACAAAACTAACCATTAACAGTAATGGGTCTGTAAAAGTAGAAGGCGATTTTGAAATAGTAGATGCCCAAGGCAATGCATATGGTTTACAAGGCAGAACCGTATTAGGAATTTGTCGTTGTGGACTTTCCAGTAATAAACCTTTTTGTGATGGCTCACACCGCAATCATTTTGAGCACGATGCCAAAGCATTCGATTTGCCTCCTATGAAAGCCCAGTAATCAGACTCCCCTCGCCCTTGTCCAATGGCTTTAGGGAATGGTCTTCCTAAAATTGCTTTGTATATTTTACCTCTTATTATTGTAGCCGGACTTGCTCACAGAACGTTTTAAAAACAAATAAGCTTAACGAATTGAAAGCTGCCGAATTTTTAGAATTAATATTATAACGTGTGGTAACATTGTAGTAAGCTTGCTCAACTAAACAAATTTTGCTAACTTCAATAGAAATTAAAAATGCTATGTGTTACGACGTTAAAGCAAGTCTCGAAGCGCAACTCAAAAGAGCCGAAAGACACGGGGACCTGGCAGCCGTAGTGGAAATTATGGAACGCTTGGTGCCATTGACAGATTTGCCCATCTATCATGCCACAGGTTTCAGCCATCCTACCATCCTCATTTATACTGACCGTTCGCCCGACTTCCCAGAAGTGGCTACTTGGGGTTTGGTCGCCAAATGGGTAAGGGATGAAGAACAACTTAAAAAATCATGGAACAGCACCCTGAATGCCCGCGGGGAAACCATCTTTGAAAAATACGCCTTTCGCACCGCTGCCAAGGAAAGTCGTTGCCTTATTTATGTAGATGGGTTTTATGAGCACCACCATTTTAAGAAAGGCACCTATCCTTTTTATATTTACAACAAAAACAAGGAGCCCTTGATCTTGGCAGGCCTTTACAGCGAGTGGAAAAACCCTGAAACCAATGGCACGCTCAACACCTTCTCCATCGTCACCACCACAGGCAATGAACTCTTGGCAAAAATACACAACAATCCAAAACTGGAAGGGCCACGCATGCCCGTTATCCTCCCAGAAGCATTAGCAGACAAATGGCTGATGGCATTCAATGATGATTTGGATAAACAATCCTTGGAAGCCCTGATTCTCGCCTACCCAACCGAAGAACTGGCATCCCATCCTGTACATCAGGTTAGAGGAAAAAATGGCAGTGGCAATGTAGAAGCAGCTTCAGACCCCTTCGATTACCATGAATTGGAGCATTTTTAAATCGCGGTAAGCGGCTATCTTAAAACTAGAATTTGAAAAATGAGATCCAGCCCAAAAGCGGGATAAGCCCTTCGACTTACTTCGTAAGCTACCTTCGAAATAAATTACACTTTATGTCTCTATAATGCTCAGGACAGGCTAACACAAGTATTGCGAAAAGCGAAACTTGGTTGGAAATAAACATTTGGATAAAATCATAAGATCCCGCCCAAAAGCGGGATAAGCGACTCACACACTTTTTCTGGAAAAGAAAGCTATACTAAAAAACTAGAATGGAATTAATAAGATCCCGCCCAAAAGCGGGATAAGCGACTCACACACTTTTTCTGAAAAAGAAAGCTATACTAAAAAACTAGAA
>JBGTDZ010000082.1:0-3020 GCA_041748055.1 Aquaticitalea sp. | reverse complement strand
AAGCCTTCAGAATTTATTGATAAAGATGTTTTATTGGATAAAATCTATGCCATAAAAGACCAGCAATAATTTAGAATAGCGCATTTCATCGAATATATTAGCAGATAAACTTATTTTTGCTATATTTACAGTCCCAAACCTAAATCTACTTATCGATGAAAAAAGTACTTACTTTTGTCGCATTATTGTTTGTATCTATCGCATTTTCGCAGATCAAATATGAAAAATTTGAATCCAGAAAACTAAACACTACCAGACAATTAAAAATTAAACTTCCTAAAAATTACGATCCCAATTCAGAACTGAAGCATCCGGTCATTATTGTTTTTGATGGTGATTACTTGTTTGAACCAGTTGTTGGCCAAGTTAGTTATCAAACTTATTTTGATGAAATGCCGGAATCGATCGTTGTTGGAATCGTTCAAGGTTATGAGCGTTTTTATGATAGCTATTTTGATGAAGTCACAGGGCTTCCTATTGAATCAGGAGCACGCTTTTATCAGTTTGTTGGCGAAGAATTGTTGCCATACCTGGATTCCAAATATAATACCAGCAAGTTTCGTGTGGCGGTTGGTCATGACATAATGGGCAACTTTATCAACTCTTTTTTAGTGAGTGACCAGCCTTTGTTCCAAGCGTATATAAATTTGAGCCCGGATTTAAAAGGAAACATGGATGAAAATGTAGCCAATAGGGTAAAATATATGAAAAATGATGTGTTTTATTATTTGGCAACAAGTGATGAAGATATTGCATCTATTCGAAAGACAGTAACTGCTTTGGACTCACAATTGAAAACAAGTGAGAGCAAAGCCCTGACTTATTATTTTGATGAATTAAAAGGAGATTCCCATTACACTTTAGTGACAGGTGCACTTTCAAAAGCGCTGGATCAAATTTTTGATATTTACAAACCTTTGGACGAAAAGGAACTCAAGGAAAAAGTGTTGACTTACGAGGGCACGCTTGATGAATATGTCGAAAAAAGATACAATCGTATTGAAGATTTGTTCGGAATCCATAAACCAATCACTGAAGAAGAATTTGAGAAAATTGTGAAAGTTGCCGATGAACGAAAAGATTTGGCATCTTTAGAAAAACTTGGAAAGCTAGCCAACAAGAAACTACCAACATCATCTCTAGGGAACTATTATTTGGCATTGCATGCCGAAAGAATAGGAAAAAATAAAAAGGCGGTAAAATATTATGAATCTGCACTTGCATTGAATGAGATGCAACATATCAATAAGGATTTTATCATGTCGCAAGTTGAAAAACTCAAATTAACAGCAGAAGAAACTACTGAAGAAATAGAGGACTGACACTTAAAAAGAATTAAACATCAAAACTTTCAAGTGCGGAAATATGGTTATTTTAGCCTAAACATTTAAGAGTGGCTAAAGTAAAATCAACTTTTTTCTGCCAAAATTGCGGCACACAACATTCCAAATGGCAAGGTCAATGTACGGCCTGCAAAGAATGGAATACCATTGTAGAAGAAGTCATCCAAAAACCCGAGCAGAGTGATTGGAAGTCCTCAACATCAACCGTAAAACGTGTTTCACAACCTTTAAGGATTAATGAAATTGACGCATCTCTAGATGCACGTTTAAATTCATTGGATGAGGAATTCAATCGTGTTCTCGGTGGTGGCATCGTACCTGGCTCCATGATTTTATTGGGAGGAGAACCTGGCATTGGCAAAAGCACCTTGATGTTGCAAATTGCATTGAAACTTCCGTATAAAACTCTTTACGTTTCCGGCGAAGAAAGCCAAAAGCAAATAAAAATGCGAGCCGATCGCATTCATTCAAACAGCGATAATTGCTATATTCTTACCGAAACAAAGACACAAAATATCTTCAAACAAATTGAAGCCTTGGAACCGGATATCGTCATCATCGATTCCATTCAAACGCTTCACAGCGATTATATCGAATCGTCTTCCGGAAGTATTTCACAAATAAAGGAATGCACTAGCGAATTGATAAAATTTGCAAAGGAAACCGCAACTCCGGTCATCTTGATTGGTCATATTACAAAAGACGGAAACATTGCAGGCCCTAAAATATTAGAGCACATGGTTGATACGGTGCTACAATTTGAAGGCGACCGAAACCATATTTTCCGGATTTTGAGAGCCAACAAAAACCGATTCGGATCTACCAACGAGATTGGCATTTACGAAATGCAAGGTTCTGGTTTGCGGGAAGTTAGCAATCCCTCAGAAATCCTGATTTCAAAGAAGGATGAAGAATTAAGCGGCAATGCAGTTGCGGCAACGCTCGAAGGTGTTAGGCCATTATTGATTGAAGTACAAGCCTTGGTGAGTACAGCAGTTTATGGAACACCGCAACGGAGTGCTACAGGTTTTAATGCGAAACGGTTGAACATGCTTTTGGCAGTGTTGGAAAAACGCGCAGGGTTTAGGCTCGGTGCCAAAGATGTGTTTTTAAATATCACGGGAGGCATCACAGTAGATGACCCATCCATTGATTTGGCAGTTGTTGCTTCCATTTTATCCTCCAATGAAGATATTGCCATTCCAAAGGATTATTGCTTTGCCGCGGAAGTTGGACTTTCGGGGGAAATCCGTCCTGTTCAACGCGTGGAACAACGCATCCTCGAAGCCGAAAAATTAGGATATTCAACTATATTTATTTCCAAATACAACAAAATAACCCTCAAAAAAACCGTCATCAAAGTTCAATTGATTTCCAAAATTGAAGACTTGGCGGGTTTTATCGTTTAAATCACACTTAAAATGAAACTAAAATCAATTATTACAATCATTATTATTTCAATTCTCTATTCATGCGGCACAAAAAAATCTACCGTAAGTAAAGAAGAACTTATAAAACAAGTAAATGCTTATGTGTCTACAGTTGATAACAACGAGAATTTAAAGAAGGAAGTGACCGAAGGCGCACTGACAGATGCCGAAGGTTTCAAGGATATTGGAACTTTTAGGTACACGGTATTTTATGATGAAGCAACAAAGGAATTGTTCAAAATTGAAA
>JBGTDZ010000081.1:0-11714 GCA_041748055.1 Aquaticitalea sp. | reverse complement strand
CATTCCCATATTCATGCCTTTATCGCCCATCATCTTCATACCTGAATTCATACAATCTTCGCTCATTATCCCTTCCTTATGCATCATTTGCATCATTGTACCCATCATCTTTCCGTCTTTCATCATCGAATGCATCATATTCATTGTCATGGTACTATCTTTCATCATTTGCATATTTTCACCGTTCATCATCATAGTTCTCATACTTTTATGTCCCTGCATCATCTGCATTGCTTGGCTATTGTTTTGTATGTTCTCCATAAAATCAGTCATATAAGTTTGATTACTGGCAATCGCTTGCATCATCTCATTTCTTGTTTCTGTATTTTCAAGCATCGCTTGAACGTTCGGTTCTTGCTTACAACTATTGAATGTCATTAAGCCTACTACTGAAAAAATAATTACTAATGTTCTCATATCTATTTAATTTTTAGATTACTATTTGTTTTCGTTGTTATGGTCCTGTTTACCGCAGAAAGTCTATTTTTTCTTCCAACTAATCTGAAGCCTTGTTTACAGACTGGACCCTATTTTTGGTTTCCTTTTCTGATAGGGTGTATTTTTCAGGCAATGCTTTTTTTAGTCTTTCTGTGTCAACGTGGCTGCCCATCGTAACGTGGACTTCTGCCTTTTCAACATTTGCGACCACCTTGATTACATTATCCACCTGACCTAAATACTTTTCCACAGATGCTTTACAGCCTCCGCAACTCATTCCTTTTAAATTATACGTGTATGTCATTATTTCTTTTATTTAAAGATTATTACACAAATTTAATCTTCACTACCCAACTATATTTGTACAATCTTGTATAATCCTTACACAATTTGGTCGATGGATTTCCTATCCCATTGTTGCAGATTTTTAAATGCTGTCATAGACATTCCCGTGACGTTTTTGAACTGTCTTGCCAAATGGCCACTATTATTGTAATCTAAACTGTATGCTATTTCAGAAAAATTCAACCGTCCCAGCTGTATCAGTTCTTTTACCTTTTCAATTTTTAGATTGATTTCATATTTTTCAATAGTCATACCTTCCGTTTTACTGAACAGTTTACTCAAGGCTGAAGCCGATTTGCTGAAGGTTTTGTCCAAAAATGAAGAAAGATTAGCATCGTCCTGATTTTCAATTTTTTTGATAAGTGCAATCTTTATTTCTTCAATCAATACCTCAGTTTCTTCTTTTATGATTTCAAAACCGTGTTTTTTAAGGATTTCTTCCAGTTTAGAATTATCAATCGGCATATTTTCATTTAGAACTACCTGACCCAATTCCAGCGAATCAACCGTATACCCCAAGTTTTTGAGTTCGCGCATTACAGTCGACTTGCAACGGTCGCAAACCATGTTCTTAATGTGAAGGATTTGCGTCATGTTATCTTAATTTTTTTCTCATGGCTTCTGAAATATTTTCGGCATATACACCATAGGCATCAACCAAAACCCCTTTTAAACCTTTTTTTGAGCGTATGCCATACAGTACGCTGTTGTCATCGGTACTGCTCATGCCTTCAAACCTATAAACCTCATCAACTTCAAAATCTTCTGGATGTAATTTTAATTTTAAGGCGTTGCATTCGATATGTTCATGTTTTAAGTTAAAATCATAAGTGTAACCACGTTTTTGTAAACCGTTGATGGCTTCTGAAAGGGTGTCATAATTTTCCATATGTTTTTTATTTGTTTTAATCTAATATATCTATTTAAGTATATTTGATTATCGACTTAAATTTACTTAATTTCCTTCTATATGAAAGTTCATTCCAGTGATTAAATTCAATTCACTTTTACCTATTTTAACCTAATATTCCAAAAACTAAGCTGAACGATGTAGTGAACATCAATGCCTAAAATAAAAAAAGGATGCCTATTACTAAAATGGGCATCCTTTTTTAAAAAATAAAATTTAAACTACTTCCTAATCAGAGGAAAAGTGTATATACCGTTTAGAGATTGGACGGTAAGATAATAAACCCCTGGTGCCATCCTATCAAAAGAGTACAAATTTACATCTGCCTTAGCTTTATCGGATAATTGAGTTTTACCTGTTTCAATTTCTACACCCGACGAATTTTTAAGACTGAAATTTACCGTACCAACTTCATTCTCTGGTAATTTTATGTTTATTTTGCTATCTATCATCGGATTTGGATAAGCAGCAGCGGCTACTTCTTCAGATCGAGCTGAGCTAGAACCAACAGTAAAGTTTATGGTGGTCGACCCCAGATTGGTACCACTTCTATTACTGCCGGAATAGGCAGTAGCAGTAAGGGTATAGCTTCCATTGGCCAACAATCCTGTATTATAATCCTCACCAATATTTCCAAATAACGCATACGGTGCAAAATTTTCTGTAAAAGTTCTTGAAGTTGGACCTTGAACTACAAAATAGACACTTGCTGTATTACCATAAGGTGAAATTGCATTAATATTAATGTTACTGCCACTGGCTACATTGGCACCATTAGTCAAAGTTGTGATAGTCTGATCGGTGGTTGAATTGATCAATACAAAACTGAAAGATGGAGAGGTAGGTGTACCATTAACTACGCTGAAATTAATAGTTAAAGCAGTGCCTATACCTGCAGATGTATAAGGCGTGACCTTAAGAGTATATGAACCAACTGGAAATAATGATCCGAAATAGTCTGTTCCTGAATTTCCAAACAGTGCAAATGGAGCTGCCCCTTCAGTCCTAGTAGTTGTTACAGGTCCTGAAAGTTGAAACTGAACCGAAGACACACTAGTACTGGTATTTGCAACGATCGCTAAAGGAACATTACCTGTCTGGGCCAAGTTGATGACCAAACCATTGGTGAGCGTACCAATAGCAACATCTGTGTTGGCATTTATCAATTGAAGCGAATTAATTAATGTACTTGTTGGAGGTGGTGTACTGTTAATGACACTAAAATTAATATTAACAGCAGTGCCCGTACCGGAACTCGTAGAAGGCGTTACCCTGAGAGAATATGAACCTACTGGAAATAACGATCCGAAATAGTCTGTTCCTGAATTCCCAAACAATGCAAAGGGATCCGCGCCTTCAGTCCTTGTAGTTGTAACAGGTCCCGTTAATTGGAACTGAACCGAAGTTACACTTGCACTTGCATTTGCTATTATTGCTAAAGGCACATTATTTGTCTGTGCCAAGTCGATGACCAGATTATTGCTGAGTGTACCAATAGAAGTATCGGTGTTAGCATTGAACAACTGGACCGAATTAATGGTTCCCGTTTCTGTAGGTGGTGGAACACTGCCACCGCATCTGGTTTCCGCTAGGGATAAATTTTCTGCTTGAGAAGCAGTATAACTTGATTCTTTGTATAGAACCAACCGATCAATCGAATGGCCATTTGACCTTCCTGAGACAAGGATGTCATACACTCCTGCATTATTGAATGTAGCATAAATAACATGAGGGTCATTATCGCTTGTGCGTGTAGCCCAACTCCAATCTATGGTATTGGTATAAACTTTGAACCAACCTCCAGAGCCGGCACCATTTGGATTAGGCGTTCTGCCGGAACCATAAGGATAAATCCTACTTGACCCATTTTGAGCATAAAAATCTGATGCAATTATTTTTAGCCAAGAATCATTGTGCTCTGTATTAGGTGCTGTATTTGCCAGGATACTGATTTTATTTCTCCATATGAAACGGTAAGTTCCAGGTGAATTGATTTTTACTTTGTAAGTAAGCGTACTTATACCAGGAGTGGTAAATGCATCGGATCCAGTATAAGTAAGGTGAGATCCGCCTGATGCGGAACCGTCTGATCGAACGCTCCACCCGGAGGTCGTAATTGTTTCGGCCTCCATAACGACGATACCATTTTGTTCTTCAAAAATGGCACCATTACATTGAGAATAGGCGTCTAAATAGAAAAAACTGAGGAAGAGTGCGAGTAAGGGAATTTTCAATTTCATAGATTTGTAGTTTTTATCAATGGATATTAAATTAAGGTTTCAAAAATAGTCATTAAAAAATGGTTTAAGTCTATAAAGTTTAACTCATTAAACTTTATTTTTAGCGCCATTGGTACTGGATGACTAAAAAATATTATCTATTTCATCTACTTAGCCAAAATCAGATCGACCCAAACTAATGTTGATGCTTCAATTCAGCGTTCACATCAATTTGATATTCCGTAACATAGCCACCAATGGATCAAAAACAAAACATTGGCGAATTCCAAATTAATATTACTCCAGAAATACCAATTAATCAATAGCATTTTTATTAATGTTAACAGAATATTCGTGGAATTAAGGCACAGTAAAAAATATAAAAATATGCTCAAAAAGAAATTGTATTTAAGCTGACGCTTACCCTATTGCCTGCACATGGATTTGAGTTGAAGCAGGTTTATGAATTGGAAGATTGCAACTTCCGAAACTAACAATAAGCCCAATGCCTTATTATTTTCATGCTGTTTTGAGAAGTTGTTTAGATCATTCTTCTTTTAAAAATCTTTTAATATCCTTGTTTGCGCCATATACTACCAAAATATCATTTTTATTGAGTATATCATTAGCTCTTGCCACACCTTTAACTTTAGTAACATTTCTTGTTTTGCCAATAAGGGCTTTTTCTTCTTTCTTTGCAATGGTAGTTAAGACTAATAAATTATATGTTTCCCTAATATTGATTTCTTTAATGCTTTTGCCATCAAATCTTGCAGGGACGTTGACCTCAACGATACTAAAATCATCACTCAATTCAAAGGAATCAACAACACCTTTTAGGCATAATTTTTTTGCCCATCGTTCAGCCGATTCTTCTTCGGGATGCACAATTTCATCGACACCAATGGCGTGCAAAACTTTTTCATGAAGGCCGTCTATGGCACGACTTACCAATCGTTTTACTTGCGAATTTTTAAATAAAGCAGTAGCCATGACATTCGCTCCCTTGTTTTCACCTATGGCTATAACGACCATATCTGAATCTTTTAGAGGCAAACCTGATACAGTAAATTCATCTGTCGCATCCATACAAATGGTGTGCGAAATGCGTTCTTTATAATTGTCCACTTTATCCATATTGGTATCAATACCAATGACCTCATTTCCTTGTTCTGTTAATTTTACAGCCAAAGATGCACCGAAGCTTCCCAACCCTACTATTATATATTTCATCTGATTAATTTATTGTAATTTCTTCTATTGGATATCTATAATTTTTCTGTTTGACCTTTTTGAACACAGCAATTAATAAGGTGAGCATACTGACCCTGCCTATGAACATAACGATTATAATGACGCCTTTACTCAATGCGCTTAATTTTGCGGTAATACCCAAACTTAAACCGACGGTACTATAAGCCGAAAAACATTCGAAAGCAATATCCAATAAACTTTTATCTTCATCAAAAACTGAAATTAATATAATTCCCGTTCCTATAACCAATAAAGATAGGGCAATGACTGCAAAGGCTCTTCTAACAGACATTTCTGAAATTTCCCGTCGGAATAATTCAATTCGTGTCTTTCCTTTAGCAAGACTTAAAAAGTTAAGAGTTGCTATTGCAAATGTGTTGGTTTTAATACCTCCTCCAGTGGATGCAGGAGAGGCACCAATCCACATTAACAGAAACAACATCATGATAGTTGAAAAATTCAAAGCAGCCATATCCACAGTATTGAAACCTGCCGTTCTAGGTGTAGCTGCTCCAAATAATGCGGTAACAAATTTGCCAATCCCATTATGTTCCGATAGCGTATTATGATACTCGTTGATATAAAACATCACGGTGCCAACAACTGTCAGCACTGTGGTTGTCACCAATGTGATGCGACTATTAAGAGTTAATACCCAAGGTTTATGCGTTTGTTCCATACCTCTGAAATAAAATATTTTTTTTATCACAAAGTATTTTAGATACTTAATAATATTTACCACTATAGGAAATCCTAAACCTCCAAGTACGAAAGATACTATAATGATGCTTTGAAGCATGTAGTTATATCTAAATCCCAATTCGTACAATCCGTTAGGAAGTGTAGAAAACCCTGCATTACAAAATGCGGACACCGAATGAAATACAGAAAAAAAGAATCGTTCAAAAAAGGAGTTTAATATGGCTTTATCAAGCGATATATATATCAATACAGCAGCAATTAATTCTATGGAAAATGTGATGACAAGGATGCGCTTTAAGGTTGAAAAAACCTCCCCTAACTTATTGCTACCAGTCATGTCCTTCAAGGTTAATTGGTTTTCGTAAGAGGCACCACCTTTGAAAAAATAACTAAAATAACTTGCTACGGTAAGAATACCAATGCCTCCAGCCTGAATGAGAAATAAAATAATAGACTGTCCGAAAATAGTGAAATAACTTCCAGTATCTACCACAATCAACCCTGTGACACATACCGCACTTGTAGAGGTAAATATCGCGTCTAGAAATGAAATACCTTGATGCGTTGCATTTGGCAACATTAATAATAAAGCACCCAAAACGATAATGATCAAAAAACTTGCAATAAATAATTGGCCAGGATTTAAAACTGTGCGTTTGTAATTTATATCTTGCTCTGAAAATTCTCTTATAAATGTAATTATAATGGCAAACTTCACCCAGTTGTCGTTATACAGAAATGATATATGCCTATGGGCTTCTTCACCTAAAAAGTGTGCATACAATATGATCAGCGTTATAATAATGCTAATAATGTCAAACAATATAACCGATCGCTTTATTTGTTTAAGCCGTTCTATATAGCGAAGTATCGTAGCCACAATACCCAAAATAATGACTACAAAATAAAAAGTGTTAATGGTTTCCTGTAGCTTTGCAGATTTATCAAAACCAAAATCAGCAACAAATAAAAATATTCCCAAAATGGCTGATACCAATGCCAAGCGATAAATCCAGAGAGATTGTTTTGTGATAGTTTTGATGAGACGCAATTAATGAATGGAATTAGTTAAAAGATTTAAACCACAAAAGTAACTTAAAGCGTATGGTTCAAAAATCAAAGTTATTAAAAATAGGGTTAAGATATTATCAAATAATGATATCCATTTTATAATTTAATCTATAATGTTTCCTTAGAATAAAGGCATTAAGTATTTTTGGACTCATAAATTACAAATACTATGGTGGTTTGGGGATTATTTATTTTAGGCATACTTATATTTTTAGCATTAGACCTGGGTGTTTTTAACCGAAACCCCCACGTCATAAGTGTTAAGGAAGCCTCTATTTGGACTGGTGTTTGGGTAAGTATCTCGCTTTTGTTTTCGGGTGTCATTTATTGGTTATACAGTACGGGCAATATAGATAATGTAGATGCTTTAGAGCCAATGGATGCTACCATAAAATACATTACAGGTTATCTGATAGAGCTTTCATTGAGTATTGACAATATTTTTGTGATTGCTGTTATTTTTAGTTCGTTTGCCATTCCTCAAAAATACCAACATAGGGTCTTGTTTTGGGGTATTTTAGGAGCAATTGTTTTTAGGGCCTTGATGATATTTTTTGGCGTGGTGCTGATTAAAAAATTCAGTTTTACCACTTATATTTTTGGAGCATTTTTGATTTTTACAGCTTTAAAAATGCTTTTTTCCAAAGCGGAATCCTTTAATCCCAAAAAGTCATTTGTTTATAGAACCTTAAGAAAAATAATGCCTATTACCACGCAAATGCAAGGTGAAAAGTTTTTTATTAAAATCCGTCATGTTACGGCTGCAACTCCTTTATTCATTGCCCTAATAGTGATTGAGTTTACCGATATTTTATTTGCCCTTGATAGCGTACCTGCAATCCTTGCTATTACCTCTGATCCGTTTTTAGTTTTTAGTTCCAATATTTTTGCCATTCTTGGGTTGCGGTCCATGTATTTCTTTTTAGCGAATATGTTGGCCAAGTTTGCGTATTTAAAATACAGTTTGGTTGCTATATTGACCTTTGTGGGTGTTAAACTTATTTTGGCACATCACTTCACTTTTCCAGAATGGCTATCATTGGCATTTATTGCAGTATCGCTTACAGTTGGGATTGTAGTTTCTTTAAACAGGAAGGAAATCAAACAAGATTGACAAAATTATAGTATAGCAAGCATAATGATTTTTTTTTGCATTATTAGGGAAATCTTTGTTAAACCTTGATGCCACAACCGCCTCATGGATGCCTCTAAGACCTAAAATATTTTTTCCGTAACCAAAAAGAAACCCGAACCAATAATATCAATGCAGGAACTTCAACCAAAGGACCGATAACGCCTGCAAATGCCTGTCCTGAATTCAGTCCGAAAACTGCAATGGCAACGGCGATTGCCAATTCAAAATTGTTCCCTGCTGCCGTAAATGCAACTGCTGCTGTCTTGTCATAATCTGCACCCATGGCTTTGGTAAAGAAAAAACCGATAAGGAACATTAAGCTAAAATAAATAAGTAATGGAACTGCAATTATCAGTACATCCAATGGAATTTCAACAATCAACTCACCTTTTAACGAGAACATAACAACAATCGTAAACAATAATGCAATTAATGTCATTGGCGAAATGGTTGGGATGAATTTTTTGGTGTACCATGCTTCGCCTTTGAATTTTACTAAAATCAGTCGGCTCAAAATGCCCATAACAAACGGAATACCTAAATAAATCGCAACACTTTCTGCAATCGTAACGATTGAAATATCAACGATTGCACCTTCAAATCCGAAATAAGGGGGAAGCACAGTAATGAAAATCCAAGCATAAAAACTGTAAGCAAACACTTGAAAAATACTGTTCAATGCCACCAAACCTGCACCATATTCGCTACTGCCCTCGGCAAGGTCGTTCCAAACCATAACCATGGCGATACACCGAGCCAACCCGATTAAAATAAGACCGACCATATATTCTGGATAATCCCGTAAAAAAGTGATTGCCAAAACGAACATTAAAATCGGGCCAATGATCCAATTGAGAATTAGCGAAATGGATAGGATTTTTGTGTTTCTGAAAACTTTTGGCAATAGGGAATAATTGACCTTTGCCAAAGGGGCATACATCATTAAAATCAAGCCGATCGCAATCGGAATATTGGTTGTTCCGCTATTGAATGAATTTATAATGCTGGGGAATGCTGGAATAAAATACCCAAGCCCAACCCCAATGGCCATTGCTACAAATATCCATAAAGTGAGGAAACTATCGAGGAAACTTAATTTTTTTTTGGCCATTAATTAAGAATTGATCTGAGAGAAAACGTAAAATAATTCGGTTGCAATTTGCAAACTTCTTTCATTATATTTTTCAACTTGCTGCGGTGTGTTGTCAAATACCTTTGGGTCTTCAAATGTTATTGGGATTCTTTTTTCTGCACCTGCAATAAACGGACAACCACCATCAGCTTGTGAGCAAGTCATAATAGCTGCAAAGCCAGATGTTGGGTTAAAATCATCATCCAATGTTTTAGAAAACCCAATGATTGGATGTTCGTTTTCTGAATATTTAATACTGTAAACAGGATTGTTGCCTTCTGAAAGCTTTTTGACTTCAAAACCTGAGTTTCGCAAAGTTTCTGCAGCCATTGGGAAAAGCGCCGTGGCTTCTGTGCCACCAGAATAACAAAACACATTTTTGATATTAAAGTAGCTGGCCAAGGTTTGTGCCCAAACTTGAGATAAATGACTTCTTCGTGAATTGTGTGTACAGATAAAGTTGATTCGTATATCCTGAACACGGTTCACTTTGGACTGAATAAAATCAGATAGCGGTTGTAAAACGGCTTTGCGCTCCTCTGTGATCCCTTTGGTGTTTAATCCCTTTATAATTTTTTCTATTTCAGAAAAAAGGGTTGATTGAGTTGTTGTCATTTTGTTGGATTTTAAATTCATTTTAGCAACAATTTCCATCTGGTGTACAACAAGGTTGATTTTGCAAACTGGATAATTTCATTTTTTGCTTTGGTACAAAATCTAGATAGCTATCGATACCACATTTATCTTTTGCCAAACAATCGGTTTGTTTAGAAGTCAGTAAGAAATTTTTTCCGTCAAAATCCATCCCAAATCTTTGAATTGTAGTACCTTGATATTCCACTTCAATTTCCAAATCATCCAATCCCAACACTTTTTCTGATAGTTCAATGATGTTCAATAATTTTTCTGGATGTAATCTGTGGTCGTAATCGTTTGCGTTCCAAAGTTGAAAGTTCACTACTTCTTCATTCCGTACCGTTCCGCCACAATCAATAAAGTGTTTTGTGATTTTACCAACTTCCGTAACGTGAAAGTGATGTGGCACTAATTCTCCGTTTGGCAATTGAAAACCTATAGTTTCCAAATTTTCTAAAACTGATTTTACTTGTGATAATTTCATAGTTGTATTTGTTTATTGCGATTATACGATTAATCAATTCAAATTTTTTTAACAGCAATCTTGATTTTGATTCAGGTCTTGATTAAGAAATTCAGACATAACGGTTTTCATTGATGTCCAATTTTCTTTATGGATGCAGTAGCAAACACTTGTTCCTTCTACATTTCCCTTTATTAAACCTAAATGTTTTAACTCCTTTAAATGTTGAGAAATCGTAGGTTGAGCCAATCCAATTTCGTTTACCAAATCTCCGCAAACACAAGAATCAATCTTGAATAAGTGCTGAAGAATAGATACCCTTGCCGGATGTCCAAAGACTTTTGCGAAAAGCGCAATTTCATTTTGTAGGTCTGTAAACATTTCCGTTTTGGCCAATCCCATATTATCTATTATTAGTTCATTGCAATATTACGATTAAGGAACGGATTAAAAAAATATTTCAATGTTTTTTTGGCAACAATATTTTTTTCTTGCATAGGTCGGAAAAATCTTTTCCAAGAGTTTCAAACAGATAAATAAGAAGCTATTATTGAAGTGGTTAAAATAGTTATTTATATAAAAGATAAGGAACAGATCAATTATTGAATATTGAAAGTAATCTTTCTGATTGAGTAACAAAATTTTTTGATTAAATTTTCAGAAAAGCATCCACACTAGGCTTATTTTATAGCATTATGCCGCATGCTGACAAACATTACTCAACTCAAATGTTCAATGAAACTGTTTAAAAACGAAATAGCACCTAGATAACTAAACTAGATAACTAAATAAGTGTTCAGCAATTGACCAATCTAAAAAAAATCACTAATTTCGATAGAAAATTAAAAAGGAAAATAATATGTTAAAAAAATTCAATTTAACTGACAAGCTACTATTCGTGGCTGCAATGCTTTCTCTGATATATTCTGAAGTCTTGTTTTTTACCGGAAACCCAGACCAGGCGATTTTTATTGGCCTTTGGGTTCCTTCAATACTATGTTTCGGAATATACCTAAACCTTGTAAATAAGAGAAATAATGACTGAATTTATACCATATTTCGCAGGATTAATAACCGTATTATTTGGGGCAGCCTTTGGTTACACGATAACAGATGGTTGGAACTTTAAACGAGACAAAAAGAAAAAACCTTGAATTTTCTTCTTAACAATTAACAAATTTTATAATGTTACCCACATTATCGTAGCAATATCAGTCGCCTATGTCTGGATTTTTCGATATGACCCAATCGCTAAAGAATTTAAGGAATTCGGACCAAGTGATTTAACACGAACCAATTTTAGTAGCCTCTAAAATTGCGTAAGCCACCAAGTTAATTTCTGATACTTGGTATCCTTCATTAATTCCTAAATCCGCTTTTCTCATGGGTATGTTATTTTAGCTCCAGAA